>JANOGJ010000024.1:0-2870 GCA_031405995.1 Acidobacteriota bacterium | reverse complement strand
GCTCTCGCGCCAGGCTCGATCGATCGCGGACGACTACCTCCTGCGCGCGGACACGGACCGTCCGCTGGCCTGGCCCGCGGGCATCCACGTGGCCTCGGTCGTGCAGCTGCTGCTGCGGACGCGTGAGTACGGCCGGCGGGTGCCGCTGCTGCGGCGGGCCGTGCAGGCGCACCTCGACGAACGGCAGATCACGGCCGAAGACGCGGTGCGCAGCGAGCATCAGCGCCAGGGCGTGACGCAGGTGTCGGTCGCCAATGCGATCAACAGCCTGCGGCTGTGTTCGGAAATTGACTGGCGCGAGCACGTCGAGACCGTGAGCCTGGTCGAACACGCGCTGCGCCGCGATCCGGCCGGCGTCTATGGGCGCATGGACTTCCTCAGCCGCGACCAGCAGCGCCATGCCGTCGAGCAGATCGCCGCGCCCACCGGGGAGGCGCAGGTGCAACTGGCGCTGAAGGCCGTGGAATGCGCGCGTCAGGCCGCGCGGCGGGGCGCCACGACCGAGCGCGCGGCGCACGTCGGCTATCACCTCATCGGCCCGGGCCGCCCCGAGCTCGAAGTCGACGTCGCGTATCGGCCGCCGGTGCGCGCGCGCGTCCGTCGCCTGGCGGTCGGTCATCCGACCCTGTTGTATCTGGGGTCGATCGGCGCGCTGACCGGGCTCCTGCTCGCGGCCGCCGCCTGGCTGCCCGGCGTCGGCGCCGCTCCGGCGACGCTCGTGGCGACGCTCGGGCTTCTGTTCGTGCCCGCCCTCGACATCGCCATCGCCTTCGTGCAGCGCATGGTCACGGCGGCGATCGCGCCTCGCCGGCTGCCGAGGCTCAACCTCGCCGACGGGGTGCCCGTGGACGCGCGCACGATGGTCATCATCCCGACCCTGCTCGCCAGCCCGGAGGCGGTCACGTCGCTGCTCGCGCACCTGGAAGTGCTCGCGTACGGCAACCTGGACCCGCGCATTCATTTCGCGGTGCTCAGCGATTTCGTGGACGCGCCCACGGCCGCGCACGACGAGGACGGGCCGATCCTGTCGGCCGCGTGCGAGGGGATCCTGGATCTGAACCTCCGGTTCGGCCCGGGACACGCCGACCGATTCTTCCTGTTTCATCGGGAACGGCGCTGGAATCCCCGCGAGCGCGTCTGGATGGGCTGGGAGCGCAAGCGCGGCAAGATCACCGAGTTCAACCGGCTGCTGCGGGGCGCGGGCGATACCACGTTCACGACGCAGGTCGGCGAGATGGACGTCCTGCCGGGCGTGCGGTACTGCATCACCCTCGACACCGACACGCGCCTGCCTCGCGATGCCGCGAAGTCGCTCATCGGCATCATCGCCCATCCGCTCAACCGGCCGCGGTTCGACGCCCGCGCCGGACGCGTCACCGAGGGGTACGCCATCCTGCAACCACGGGTGAGCGTGACCATGGCCAGCGCGGCCGGGTCGGTGTTCGCCCGGCTGTACGCGGGCCACACCGGCGTCGATCCCTACACGACCGCCGTCTCCGACGCCTACCAGGACCTGTTCGACGAGGGCATCTTCACCGGCAAGGGCCTGTATGACGTGGACGCGTTCGCCGAGTCGCTTCGCGACCGCGTGCCCGAGAACACGCTGCTGTCGCACGACCTCTTCGAGGGGCTCTACGGGCGCACGGCGCTCGTCACAGACGTGGAAGTCGTCGACGACTACCCGTCGAGCGTGCTCGCCCATGCGAAACGCCAGCACCGGTGGGTGCGCGGGGACTGGCAGATTCTGTGGTGGCTGCTGCCGGTGGTGCCGGCCCGGTCCGGCTGGCAGCGCAACCGGCTGCCGCTCATCGCGCGCTGGAAGATCTTCGACAATCTGCGCCGCAGCCTGGCGGCGCCGGCGACCGTGGCGCTGCTCCTGGCCGGCTGGACGCTGCTGCCCGGCTCGCCCGTCGCCTGGACCGCGATCGGCCTGGCGTCCCTGGCGTTCCCGATCGCCGACCACATCGTCGCCCTCGTCGGCACGCTGGGCCGGCGCTCCCGATGGCGCGCCGCCTTCGAGGACGTCCGGATGGCGGCGGCGCGCGGCGCGCTGCAAGCGGTGTTTCTCGCCAGCCAGGCCTACGACATGCTGCACGCCATCATCGTGACGCTCGTCCGCGTCGGGTTCACGCACGAGCGCCTCCTCGAATGGGAAACGGCCGCCACGTCGGCGAGTCGCACCGGATTGCCGCGGGCCGGCGCGTTCGCCCGTCGGATGATCGCGAGCCCGCTGCTGGCGGCCGGCGCGCTCGTCGGGGTGGTCCTGATCAACCCGCGGGCGCTGCCCGTCGCGCTGCCCCTCGTGCTGCTGTGGGCCGCGGCGCCCGCGATCGCGTTCGTGCTCAGCCGCCCGGCGGCGTCGCGCCGTGAGGTCCTCGAGGCCGCCGACCGCGCGCTGCTGCGATCCGTGGCCGCGAGGACGTGGCGCTACTTCGACACCTTCATGACCCCGGGCGACCATCACCTGCCCCCCGACAACGTCCAGCTGATGCCCGAGCTGCGTGTGGCGCACCGGACGTCGCCGACCAACATCGCCATGGCGCTGCTCGCCACGGTGTCCGCGCACGACCTGGGCTTGATCGACCTCGACGAGCTGGCGGCGCGCATCGACGCGACTCTGACGTCGGTCGAACGCCTGGAACGGTTCGAGGGACACCTGTTTAACTGGTACGACACCGAAACGCTCGAACCGCTCCCGCCAAGGTATGTGTCCACCGTGGACAGTGGGAATCTGGCGGGCGCCCTTGTCACGCTGGCGGCCGGGCTGCCGCGGCTGATAGGGAACCAAGGGGGGGGTAGGTTTTACGCCCCCCCACCCCAAAAAACAAACCCACCCCAGTTAAAAGAACAAAACGCCGACCCCCCCCCCC
>JANOGJ010000021.1:0-8775 GCA_031405995.1 Acidobacteriota bacterium | reverse complement strand
ACGGTTTGTTCTACGACGTCGCGACGCGATCGGTCATCGACTTTGTCGGCGGGCTCTCCGACCTCGAGCGCCGGGTGATTCGGTCGATCGGCGATCCGCGCGTGCGGTTCGTCGAGGACCCGGTGCGCATGTTCCGCGCCGCGGTCTTCGGCGCCCGGCTGAGCTTCGACCTGGACGAACAGGTGTCCGAGGCCATCGCGATCCACCGCGGCCTGATCCTCAAGGCCGCTCCGGCGCGGTTGATGGAGGAGTACTACAAGATCCTGCGGTCGGGCTTCGCGGAGGCGTCGTTGCGCGCGCTTGGGCGGGTGCGCCTGCTCGAGCTCCTCACGCCGGATCTGGCGTCGCCGCCCGACGCGGTCTGGGATTCGCTCGCACGGCTCGATCGCTACCGCCAGCGCTTTCCGTCGGCGCCGCCCGAACTCACGACGACGGTGCTGGTGGGCGCGCTCGTCGTGCCGCTCGGCCTCCTGAACCGCCGGCTGGAGCCGGCCAGCGGCCCCGGCGCGGGCCGGGCGCCGCAACTGGATCGCATCGCCTTCGGCGTGCTGCCGATCCCGCGCAAGGACCTCGACCGGCTCCGGCAGCTCATGCAGATCCTGCCGAAGCTCGCCGATCCGAATCTGCCGCCGAGACTCGTGCGCAGCCTGCCGCACCGGCCCGCCTTCGCCGACGCGCTGACCTGGCTCGAGATCTTCGCGGACGTGCCGGACCTCATTGAGCGCTGGAAGCACCTGCGCGCGGAACACCCGCCGGTCGCACACGCGCACCATCACACACAGGGGGGACCGGACGCGCCCGGCCAGCGTCACGCGCCGCATCCGGCGGCCGTGCCCGAGGGCGCCGAGGCGGACCCGCCCCCGGCTGGCCCGCGGCGCCGGCGGAGACGAAGACGCCGCGGACGCGGACGCGGGGGGGCTGCGCCGACAAGTGCTACGTAATCGGCAATCGAGAATCGGCAATCTTCAATCGGGAATCGATAATCGATAATCGATAAATCGGCAGGCGGCAGGCGGCAGGCGGCAGGCGATTGACGATTCCCCGATTATCGATAATCGATTGCCGATTGAAGATTCCCGATTGAAGTTTGCTAGCGTCGCCAGCTGAGCCCGACGCGTACGGCCCGTCCGGGGGCGAGTGTCACCAAAGGCGTGCGGCCGACTTCGATGCGGGCGTCGAACGCGTTCTCGACCACCACATGCCAGCCGATGCGCCCGCGCGCGCCGAGGCGGCCCGCCAGGCGCACGTCGAGGTTCGTCGCACGCGCGAGCGTGAACACATTCCGGTCATCATCAAACTGCGAAGCCGTCGTGCGGAGCACGACGGACGCGCTGATCGCATGCGGCAAGGACGCGTCGGCGAAAAGCGAGAACGTGCCGCGCGGCACTTGAGGCAACCGGTTGCCCTCGCGCGCGGGCTCGAGTGAATTCCGGAACCGCGCGTTCACGACCGTCGCCGACGCGCGCACGCGGATCCGGGCGCTCGGCCTGAGTTCAGCCTCGAGCTCGACACCCGTCGCGTGCGCCTCGCCCGCATTCTGGCGCTGGCGGACGATGCCGGGGCCGGCGGTGGGCAGCGTGACGTTCGCCACCGCATCGTCCACGACACTCCAGAACCCGGCGACCGACGCGCTCCATCGCCGCTGATCGACGGCAAGCGCGACGTCGCCGGTCCGCGCGCGCTCCGGCCGGAGCGCCTCGTTGGCCTGCGTGAACACGTTGCCGACCTGGAAGTTGCGAACGAGCTCGTTCAGCGTCGGCCAGCGGTGGCTGGTGGCGATCGAGCCGCGCACCACGAACGGGCCGGCGAAATGCCACGAGCCGGCCACGTGCCCCACCGTCGCGCCGCGCCGGTCGTAACCCGCGTTCGAGTCCGGCAGGGACAGTGTGAACCCCGGAGCGGCGCGCCATTCGTGACGCACGCCCGCGCCGATCGTGAACTGGCCGAACGGCGCGAACCCGGCGTGGAGGGACACCGCCTCGCTGTCGTCGTTGAGTAACCGGTAGCCCGTGGATGTCGGCTGCGCGACGGTGAAGTTCGTCTCAGCGCGAGAAATCGTCGCGCGCGCGACCAGGTAGCCGTCCGGCACGCCGTGGCCCACCTCGACCAGCGCCCGCGTCGTCATGGTCTCGGCCGTCTGCGTGGAAATCAACGTCTCGGTGGCGCGCGTGCTGGACACCGACGTCAGCGTCTGATCGAATCGATTCGGGCCGGTGGAAACGCGCGCGGCGACCATCGTCGACTTGACGAGCGCGTCGAAGGAGACGGCGACGGTGCCGCCCTGCATGGTGTTCCACTGCTTCTCGGTGCCGTTGCCGCGATCGTCGTAGCCGCCCCAGGCGGAGATCGCCAATCGACGCGCGCCCCACGCGGCTTCGGCTCGCCCAAACGCGTTCTCCCATTCGGCGCTCGAAGGCCGGTCGATCAGGCCTCGTGACGCCTCCTCGAGCGGAATGACGCCGTCGTTGTTGAGCCAGCCCGCCGCGCCAAACAGGGACCATCGACCGAACCGTCCGCCTGCCGAAGTTCCCAGGCCCTTCAGCCCGTTCGACCCGGCCTCGCCCGTGAACGAGAGCGATCCGGGCGTGCCGGACCGCGACCGGAACGCGATGACGCCGCCCAGCGCGTCCGATCCGAACAGGTCGCCTTCGGCGCCGCGGGCCACATCCACGCCCGCGATCGCCTCGGTCGGCACCCGCGTCCACGTCACCCAACTGCCGAACCCTTCGTTCAAGGGCACGCCGTCAAGCAGGACGAGCCCGCGGCTCGCGCCCGACGCCGACAACCCGCGCATCGTCACGCCATGTGTCGTCGGGTTGGAGGCTCGCGCCGACGACCGGCGGAACAGCGAGAACCCGGCCAGCACTCGCAGCGCCTCGTCGGGGGTCACGGCCGGCTGCCGGTCGAGATCCTCGCGGGAGAGCCGCGTCTGGCCGGTGGATCCGTCGCGCCATGCGCCGCTCGTCTCCGATGCCGCCGTGACGACGATGGACTCGCGGACGCTCGCCGGCGCCAGCGTGAAGTCGGCGGGCGATCGATCGACCAGGCGCGATACGGGTGCAAACGCACGCGCGCTGACCTCGACGACCGCCGGCAGCACCGCCGCCGCAAACGCGTACGCCCCGGCGGCATCCGACGTCGCCGTCTCGCGGCGATCGCCTTGATGCAGGACGACGGTCGCGCCCTCGATGGGCGCGCCGTCTGTCGATCGAATGGCGCCGGAAAGCGGAGTCCCCTGCTGCACCGCCATGGACAGCAGCAGGCCAATCGCCGCCGCGACCACGCTACCCATGTTTGCGCTCGAACTCCCGCATGAACGCCACGAGGTCCTTCACGCCCTGTTCCGGAAACGCGTTGTAGATCGACGCGCGCATGCCGCCCACCGACCGGTGTCCCTTCAACCCGTCGAATCCGGCGGCGGTCGATTCCTTCACGAAGCGCTTGTCCAGGTCCTCGTTCGGCAGGCGGAAGGTGATGTTCATCCGCGAGCGGCTGTCCGCGTCGGCGTGCGCCGTCCAGAAGGCGGACCGGTCGAGCTCGTCGTACAGCACCTTGGCCTTGGCCTCGTTGATCGCGTCGATCGCCGGGAGTCCGCCCAGGTTGATCAGCCACTTCAGCACGAGGCGGAGAATGTACACGCCGAACACCGGCGGCGTGTTGTACATCGAGCCGTTCTCCACCTGCGTCTTCAAGTTCAGCATCGTCGGCAGCGCGTCAGACGATCGGGCGAGCAAATCCTCGCGCACGATGACGACGGTGACGCCGGACGGCCCGAGGTTCTTCTGCGCGCCGGCGTAGATCAACCCGAACTTGGCGACGTCGATCGGCCGCGAGTAGATATCCGACGACGCGTCGCAGACGAGCGGCGCGCCGCCGCCGTCGGGCACGTACGGCCACTCGGTGCCGTGGATCGTGTTGTTCGACGTCATGTGGACGTAGGCGGCGCCAGGCGTGAGCTTGATTTCCGCCGGCTTGGGCACGCGCGCGAAGTTGCCCTCCTCGGTGGTCGCGGCGACGTTCGTCGCGCCCACCTTCTTCGCTTCCTTCAGCGCCTTCTTGCCCCAGTCGCCGGTCAGGATGTAATCGGCCGTCGTCCCCGGCGTGAGCAGGTTCATCGGCACCATGGAAAACTGGAGACTCGCGCCGCCTTGCAGGAAGACAATCTTGTAGCTCAACGGGATGCTGGCCAGCACGCGCATGTCGGCTTCGGCGCCCTGAATGATGTCGTCGAACGTCTTCGACCGGTGACTGATCTCCATCACCGACATGCCGACGCCCGGCAGCGCCACGAGGTCGCGCTGCGCTTCCTCGAGCACCGGCAGCGGCAGGACGGCAGGACCCGCTGAAAAGTTGTAGATGCGCTTGTCAGTTGACGGCATTGGGAGCTTTGCCCGTTTCTTTGAAGACTTGCACAATTCGGACGGTTTCGCCGGCGATGGCTTCCTGCGCCTGGTCGGTCGACGCGCCGATGTGGTGCGTGCCGTAGACGCCCGGCTCCTGCGCGATCGGGTCGGTGAACTCCCCGGTGGTCGTCGACGGCTCCTGCGCGAACACATCGAGCGCGACCCGCAGCTTTCGATCGCGGATCGCGTCTCGCAGCGCGGCGTGATCGACGACCTCGCCGCGGGCGGTGTTGATGACGAAGCTGCCGGGCTTCAGGGCCGCGAGCACGTCGGCGTTGACGAGGTTGCGCGTGCCGGGGCCGAGCGCGAGGTGAATGCTGAGGACGTCCGCGTTGGCGGCGACCGCGGCGGGAGAGGGCGCCAGCGTCACGGAGGTGCGTCGCACGGCGTCCTCGACTCCGAACTCGCGGGCCTCGGCGTCGGTCATCGCCCGGTCCTGCCCGTCGAAGCGCCGGCTCCACATGACGACGGCCATGCCGAACGCCGCGCCTCGCGTGATCATCTCCCGCGCGATGCTGCCGGCGCCAAGTAGACCGAGCGTGCAGCCGTACACGCCGCGCGCTTTCGCGTACTCCTTCTTGTTCCAGCGGCCGGCCCTGAGATCCGCGACGTTCTCCGGGATGCGGCGGTCGAGCGCGAGGAGCAGCGCGAACGCCAGCTCGGCGACGGCAATCGCGTTCTTGCCGGGACAGTTGGCGACGATCACGCCGCGGGCGGTGGCCGCCTTGACGTCGATCGTGTTCACGCCGGCGCCGGCGCGCACGATGAGCTTCAGCGTCGGCGCGAGCATGGCCTCGGTGATCTTCGTCGACCGAACGACGACCACGGCGGCCGCGGTCGCGACGATGGCCGCGGCCAGCGCGTCATCGACGAGGTCCGGCTCGTACTTCACCTCGCATCCGATGGCCTTCAGGCCATTGACGCCGCTTGCTTCGAACTTGTCCGCGATAAGTACCAGCATCACGTCCGCTCACATTGGAGGCCGGGCCTTCAGGCCCGGCACCTGGGCGGGGCTGAAGCCCCGCCCTCCATCGGGTTATGTTCCGCCTCTAATCTATATGAGGTGCACCAACAACCCGTCTCTGAGCTTCGGCTCGAACCACGTGGACTTCGGCGGCATGATGCCCCCGGTGTCGGCAATGGCCAGGAGATCGGCCACGCTGACCGGGAAGAGCGAGAACGCCACGGCCGCCTGGCCGCTGGTGACGAGCCGCTCGAGCTCCTGCGGGCCGCGGACGCCGCCGACGAAATCGAGGCGCTTGTCCGACCGCGGATCGCCCACCTTGAGCAGCGGCTCGAGCACACGGCGTTGCAGCACTTCCACGTCCAGCGCCTCGGCGGGGGGCGTTCCCGCGGCGGGCGGCGGCAGCGTCAGCGTGTGCCAGCGCCCGGCGAGATACATGGACACCTGACCCGTCCGTTCCGGCGCCGGCCGGCCGGCCGACACGGTCACGCCCTGGCCGGCGAAGCTCGAAAGCAGCGCTTCCGGGCTGAGACCGGCGAGGTCCTTCACCGTGCGGTTGTAGGCCTCGATGCGCACCTCGGCATCGGGAAACGCGACGGCGATGAACGTCGACGCCTCGGCCGTGGGCAGGCCCGCGGCCGCCATCTCCGCGCGCGCGCGCGCCGCGCTGGCCACACGATGGTGGCCATCGGCCACATAGAGCGCCGGCAACGCGCCGATGGCGGCGACCAGCGCGTCCCGATCGGCGCGGCCGACCCTCCACACCAGGTGCCGGACGCCGTCCGGCGCCGTGATGTCGAAGAGCGGCGGACCGGCGGTGGCGCGGGACGCCAGCTTGTCGATCGCGGCCGAGGCGCGGTACGTGAGGAACACGATGCCCGTTTGCGCGCGCAGCTCGATCATGTGGCGCGTGCGGTCGTCTTCCTTGTCGCGCCGCGTCTTCTCGTGTTTCTTGATGCGGCCCGCGTCGTACTCATCGAGCGAGAAACAACCGGCCAGGCCCGTCTGTTCGTGGCCGCCCAGCCGCAGCCGGTAGAAATACAACGACGCCTCGGTTTCCTGCACGAGGGGCGCCGCGCGCTTCAGGTCCTCCAGGTTACGCACGGCCTGCGCGTACACGCGGCCGTCGTACGGATTAGTTTCCGGAGGCAGGTCCACTTCGGCGCGGGTCACCCGGAGAAAGCTGTGCGGGTTGCCGCTCGCGAGCTGCCGTGCTTCATCGGTGTTGACGACGTCGTAGGGCACGGAGGCGACGCGGGCAGCGGCGTCGGGCGTCGGCCGCAGGGCACGAAACGGGAGCACGACGGACATCGGAGGAGCTTACCGCGAGATGCCCGGGGCCGGCGCCGGCGAGAGTCGGGTCCGCAGCTCGGCCAGCGCGCCATCACGCTCGCGCCCGAACTCCGCGAGCGACGACGGATCGATGGGATCGCCTTTGGGCATCCGCTGCAGCTCGGCGAGCGGATTCACATAAACGCCGTTCTTCAGGATCCGGTAGTCGAGGTGCGGACCCGTGGCGGTGCCGGTGGCGCCCACGCGGCCAATGGTCTGGCCCTGCTCGACGCGCGCGCCGACGCGAATCCCGGGCCCGAGCGCGGAGAGGTGGAGGTAGGCCGTCTGGTATCCGCCGCCGTGGCGCAGCCGGACCATGCGCCCGGCCTCGCCTGAAAACCCGGCGACGTCGACGACGCCGGCCGCGACCGCGCGAACCGCCGTCCCGACGGGCGCGCCGTAATCGACGCCGAGATGCGCGCGCACCGTGCCATGCACGGGATTGCGGCGGTGATACGAAAACCGCGAAGTGACACGCTGGCTCAGCGCGAGCGGTGACTTCAGAAACTGGCGCTTCAGCGATCGTCCCTGCTCGTCGTAGTACCCGGGCTTGCCGTCGGCATCCGCGAACCGCACGGCCGTGATCCGCCGGCCGCCGGTCTCGAGGACGGCCGCGCGAATCTCGCCGTACCCGATGAACTCTCCGTTGCGCGTCGCGCGCTCGAAGAGCGCCTCGACGCGGTCGCCGTTCTGCAAGTCCGAGTTGAAGTCCACTTCGCCGCCGAAGATGTCGGCCAGGCCCAACGCCAGCTGGATGTTCTCGCCGAGCGCCTCGAGGCTGCCGACGAGCGATGGGTGGTCCGACCCGATCTCCGCCGAAATCGCGTCGACCTCGAGGTCGCGCGGAAGGGCGAGGACCTCGGCGCTGAGCGCGGGTAAGGCGCCGGCCGCGGGCGGCTGGGCCAGCACGCGCAGCAGGCGATCGGCGTCGATTTGATAGCGGAATTCACGGAAGAGCCCGTCGAACGACCGCGTCACGCGGTACATCTGATTGGCGCGCAGCTCCTTGGGATTGAAGACCTGGCGCACCGTAGCCACGAGCGACGCGGTCAGCTCGACCGAGAGGTTGTTCTGCCGGAGCAGGCTCTCGAGCGTCGCGTTTCGTGGCACGCGAGCCTCGATCGAGTGCCCGTCCCGCGCGAGCACGATGTCGCGCCGAGCCGACGGGTTCTGTCCGTCGGCGCCCGATCGGCACGCGATCGCGAGCGCGACGGCGCCCAGTGCGCAGAGGACGTGGCCGATCGATCTCACAGTCCCGGAATCGGTGTCCGGACCCTACCGCGGCGCCGGCCCGCCGCCACGGGGCTGGCTGGACGGCGGCACCATGCCGTTCAGGCGAAGGTACGTCACGAGATTCCCGTAGTGCTCGTTGATGTGGCTCGTGTTGTAGATGAGGAAGCCGATCTTCGTGCGGTTGCCGCGGCCCGCGGGCTCCATCATGTTGGCGGGCGTAATCGCGGCAAAGGCCTTCTGGCAGAGTGCGACCGAGTCGGCCAGCCCCTTCTCGAGATCCGCCTTCGCCATCTTGTCGGCGGCCCAGGCGCCGGCGCTCCCGGCGTCGACGCGCGGAATCGCCGGCACGCCGGCGAGCGTCGCGCACGCGCCGTTGTTGTCGTCGGTGATGTGCGCGAACAGGCGCGCGAACGACCGCACCTCGGGCGTCGCCTGCCACGTGTACTTGTCGGCGGGCACCATCGCGGCACTCCGCGTGATGAAACCGGCAATCGACGTGTAGAAGCCGTTCACCTCGGCTGCGACCGATGCCGGCGGCGCCGGCGCCTGCGCCATGGCGCCGCCACCCTGGCGCGCCGCAACTCCGGTGGCCAAGGCCACCAACCCAACCGCAACCACTGCGAACCGCTTCATGTGCAACTCCTTATGGCGAAAGATACCTCAATACTATCGGTTCCGGGGTTCCGAGGTTCAGGCGTATATTCCCCCGCGAGGAGAACGACGAGACATTGGTTATTGGTTATTGGCTATTGGTTATTGCATTGACCATTGACCATTGACCATTGACCATTGGCCATTGGCGAAAGTCGAGCGGGGGGGGGGGGGGCAAAAAACCCCCCCCCC
>JANOGJ010000018.1:0-1550 GCA_031405995.1 Acidobacteriota bacterium | reverse complement strand
CCCAATCCGAGACCGTCTGGCGCCAGGCCGACAAGTACCGCGTCCCGCGCATCTGCTTCGTCAACAAGATGGACCGCGTCGGCGCCGATTTCGAGCGGACCTTCGAGCAGATCAAGTCGAAGCTGCAGGGCAACCCGGTCGCCATTCAGTTTCCGATCGGCAGCGAGGACAAGTTCGCCGGCATCGTCGACGTCGTCGCGATGAAGGCGATTCGGTGGAACGACGAGGCCGTGGGCGGTGACTTCGTCGTCGAGGAGATTCCTGCCGAGCTGCAGGCCCAGGCTCGCGCCTACCGCGAGCAGCTCATCGAAAAGGTGAGCGAGGTCGACGACAAGATCCTCGAGATGTACCTCCACGGGCAGGAAGTGCCGGAGGCGCGGATCAAGGCGGCGCTGCGCAAGCGGACCGTCGAATCCGTCCGACGGGAAGACGCGGCGTTCGTGCCCGTCATCTGCGGGGCCGCCTTCAAGAACAAGGGTGTCCAGGCGCTGCTCGACGCGGTGGTCGACTACCTGCCCTCGCCGCTCGAGATTCCGGCGATGATCGGCATCGACCCCCTGGGCGCCGACGGCGCGCAGACCGAGCGGCCGGCCAGGGACGACGCCCCATTCGCGGGCCTGGCGTTCAAGATCATGACCGACCCGTTCGTCGGTCAGCTCACGTTCATCCGCGTCTACTCGGGCGTCATGACGTCCGGCATGGCCGTCTACAACGCGACCAAGCAGAGGACCGAGCGGATCGGCCGGTTGCTGAAGATGCACGCCAACAAGCGCGAGGAGATCAAGGAAGTCTACGCGGGCGACATCGCCGCGGCCGTCGGGCTCAAGTCCGTGTCCACGGGCGACACGGTGTGCGACGAAAAGAAGCCGGTCATCCTCGAGGCGATGGATTTTCCGGAGCCCGTCATTTCCCTGGCCATCGAGCCGAAGACCAAGGCCGATCAGGTCAAGCTCGACGTGGGCCTGGGCAAGCTCATGGCCGAGGACCCGACTTTCCGCGTGAAGACGGACCCGGAAACCGGCCAGGTCGTGATCGCCGGCATGGGCGAGCTGCACCTCGAGATCATCGTCGACCGCCTGAAGCGCGAGTTCGGCGTGGAGGCCTCGGTCGGTAAGCCGCAGGTCGCCTACAAGGAAACGATCACGAAGGCCGCCGAGGGCGAAGGCCGCTACATCAAGCAGACCGGCGGCCGCGGCCAGTACGGGCACGCCAAGATCCGGCTCATCCCGCGCAAGCCGGGTGAGGGCTACGAATTCGAGAACGAGATCTCCGGCGGGTCGATTCCGAAGGAATACATCAAGCCGATCGACCAGGGCATCCGCGAGGCGATGACGACGGGCGTCCTCGCGGGGTATCCGATGGACGACATCAAGATCGAGCTCTACGACGGGTCGTACCACGACGTGGACTCGAGCGAGATGGCGTTCAAGATCGCCGGCTCGATGGCGTTCAAGGACGCGGCCAAGAAGGCGCATCCGGTCCTGCTCGAGCCCGTGATGCGGGTCGAAGTCGTCGTCCCCGAGGACTACATGGGCGACGTCATCGGCGAC
>JANOGJ010000886.1:0-3399 GCA_031405995.1 Acidobacteriota bacterium | reverse complement strand
CCACCACCGGGCCCTTCTGGCTAATCGCCGACGGGCGAAGGCGCGCGCCGGCCTGCGTCAAGAACGCGTCGTTGTCGACCATGCGGGTGGAGCTCCGAAGCTGACGGCCGCGGCGCTGGGCGACGCGAAACGCCGGTACTGCGTCTGGTAGGCCGAGAGCGTCGTCAGCCCGGCGAACTGGAACAGGAGGCCGCGCACGATCCACGCGGCCGCCTGGATGGGCGCGACCAGCAGCCCGGCGAACGGGACGAAGCCGATGAGCGCGACATTGGCGGTCGCCAGAATCCACGCCGTGGCCGCGAGTCCGAGCAACAGGCTGGTAACGGCGAAGATGCCGATGATCTGGCGCGCGTCGCCGACCAGGAACCGCCGCATGCGCCTGAAGGCCTCGCCGATGCGGCAGTCGTCGGTCACGACGATGATACGGGTCAGGTCGAACACCAGGTTCGCGACCGTCACCGCCAGCACGCCGGCCGAGGTGGCGAGCATGACGAGCACGGGCCAGGTGTTCGCCCACGCGGAATCCGCCGCCAGCCGGAACCCGAACGCGATGGCGGCGAGCGACAGGCCCCCGATGCAGACATACGCCAGGCTGAGCCACGCGGCAAGCGCGGCGGCGCGGCGTCCGTAGTGACGCGTCGCGTGGTACACGGTCGCCAGGCTCCACGCCGAGGCGCGACGGAGCGTGGCGAGGTGCACGGGCGCGCGGTGCAGGTCCGCGCCGGCCCGGCCGCCCTCGACGAGCACGGCCAGCGTGCCCGCTTTCACGATGAAGATCAGAACAAGGCCGCCGGCCGCGACGAGCGCGAGCGCCGCCAGAAAAGCGGCCAGCGCGACGGGCGCCGCCGAGAGCGATCCGATGATGAGGTCGGCCGTTTCGCGCACGCCCTGGCCGAGCAGACCGTCGACGTTGAAGCCGAGCAGCACCGCCACCATGAACGCGCCGCCGACGACGGGCACGCCGAGCGCCAGCTCGTAGAGCGCCCACAGCGCAAACTCCACGACAACGACGGGCCAGTTGGAGGCGGTGACGAGCGCGCCCTGCTTGAGGGCGGCTCGCAACGGAAGGGCGGATGCCATGAGACGGGGACCGGGCGCGGCCACCCTGAACGGCGAGTATAGCATCGGGCGATTTTTGCTATTCTCAGGGCAATGCCCTGCGCTCCGCGCTGACCGGTGACGCTGTCCCCCACCCGCCTCGTCGCCGCGGTGATCGCCAGCTGTCTCGTCCTGGCCGGACTCGGATGGGGATGGGCGGCGGTTCGCTTCGGGACGTCGCCCGACGCCGCGGCGGCGCGCCTCCGCGCGGACGTCGCGCGCCGGCTCGCGGATTCCGAACGCCGCGTCGAACGACTCGCCGACCGCGTCGCGCGCGACGAAGCGCTCGTGCGGTACCTCGCCACGCTGCCCGACCACGCGCCCGCGCTGTTCTCCCGGCTCAGCGAACTCTCCCGCGCTGACGGGACCGGCAGCGACGTCTCCGCGACCGTCTACGCTTCCGTCGGTCCGGCGGGCGCCTACCGCGTCGTGGCCTGGAGCGCGGGACCGTCGGGAGACTTGACGCCCGAACTCGTCTCCGGCCGGGCGTCGCTCTTCGTCGCCGCGGACGCCGCCGGACTGCGGCTCGTGTCCGTCAAGCCCATCGAACCGTCCGGCCGACGCGTGGGCGTCGTCGCGGCTGAAACGCTCCTGACGCAATCCGCGCCGGGCACGCCGCCGCTCGACACATTTGAACTCACGAGCGCCTTCGGGCCCGTCAGGGTCGCGGCCGCGAACGCCGGCGGGGTCCTCGCGTCGCCAGACCGCGTGATCCTGACTTCCGCGTCCGGCGCGCCCCTGCTCGCGGTGAGCTTCTCGCCGGAGATGCTCGCGGCCAGCCGACAGACGTTCCTGCGTCGTGCGCTGTGCGCCAGTGCCCTGCCCTTAATCGCTCTTCTCTTTCCTGCCACTGCTGCCGTCTTGCGCCGGCGGCGACGGGCGCGTCGCGGCGGCGCGTGGTTCGGGTGGACCGGCGTACTCGGCGCGTTGGTGGTGGTGAGCGCGGGCGGTCTGGTCGCCCTGGCGCGCGCGGCCCAGGTCGGCCCCGTCTGGATCCGGCTGATGGTCGGGCTGGCCGCCCTGGCGCTCGCCGCGTCCTTGCCGGTCGCGGCCTGGTGGCGGCGGTGGCCGCGACGGTCGCCCGCCAGCGCGCCCACCCGGTTCGTGCTCGAGCAACTCCTCGCGGGCGCGGGACTCGCTGGTGCCGTTGCAATCCTCGCGAACCTGCTGCAGGACCCCGCGGCGGACTTCGCCCTGCTCACCAGGTGGCAGTTGCCGATTCTGTCCACCGACATTCGGACCGTGGTGGAACTGGCCGCACTGCTTCTCGCCGAGATCGCGCTCGGGTGGGCGGCGGCCGCGTCGCTGGCCGTCGTCGCCGCGCGTTGGAAACTGGGATGGCGCCGCGCGTCCGGCTGGATCGCCGCGGCGCTCTGGATCGCGCCGACCGTCGCGCTCCTCCTCCCGCCGTTCGCCCACCTCCCCGCGCCTGGCGCCGCCGCCGTCGGCGCGGCCGCGATCTTCGGGGTCTTTGCGGGCGCGCTCCGCCATGCCTATCGCCACACCACGCAGGCCGTGAAACTCCTGCTCGTCTTCGGGGCCCTGCTCCTGCCCGTCGTCGCGGCCTACCCGCTCGCGGCCACCTCTCGCGATCGCGCGATTCGGACGCTTATCGAGGACGACTACGCGCCGGCGACCGCGGCGGCGCAGCGGCCGGATCGGCTCCACGCGATGTTGACGACGGCGCAGCAGGAGATCGATCGCTTCGAGGGCCTCGGAGGTCTCCTGGTGGCCGCACCGAAGGACGTGCGGGTCGAGAGCGCGGCGGCGTTTCAGGTCTGGAGCCAGACGACGCTCTCACGCGAGCGGCTGACGTCGGAGATCGAGTTGTTCGGACCGGATCGGCGTCTCGTCAGCCGCTTCGCCCTCAACGTCCCGCGATTTGAGGCCGCCTATCGAACCGGCGCGGAGATTTGGGACCGGTCCGGCTGCGTGTGGGACGCCTACGCCGAGGTGAACACCTTCGGCGCCGAGGAACGCCGGATGCTGCACGCCGAACGGGGCGTGTGCGACGCGGCGGGACGCTTCATCGGCGCGATCGTCGTGCATGTGCTGCCCGACTACCGCGCGCTGCCGTTCATCTCGTCGGCGAATCCGTACTTCGACGTCATCGGCCGGGCGGCCGACCCGCAGTCGAGTTCCCGCGTCACCGACCTGCAGGTCGTCGTCTATGGCTGGAACCTGCAGCCGCGGTTTTCATCGTCGTCGGGCCGGGTCACCTGGCCGCTACCCACCGCCGTCGACGATCGGCTCTACCGCTCGCGCGAGCCGTTCTGCGCGAAACGCTGGAGCGCCAGGTGC
>JANOGJ010000856.1:0-3384 GCA_031405995.1 Acidobacteriota bacterium | reverse complement strand
TCATCCGGCACACGGCGAACGGCATCAAAGTCTGCGCCACCCAGTGCAACAGCCCCAGCAATACGAACATCGTCACGGGCATCGCGGTCTACAACAACATCTTCGACCACGTGAGCACGAGCTTCGGCGACGGGAGCGACGGCAACGGTTTCCCGCACATCGTGACCGGTCCGCAGGTGTACGTGGATCACAACACATTCCTCAATCAGAACGAGGGTGTCTACCTCCTGGCGCGTGGGACGGGCGTCGGTAACGGCCAGACCCTGGCCATCACGAACAACATCTGGCATTTCCAGGCGAACCCGCTGACGGGCGCGGAAGTCAGCGCGGTGTCATCGGCCGCCTCCTACACGAACAACCTCATCGTGGGCGGGACGTGCTCCAACTACCCGGCCGGGAATCGGTGCCCGGCGAACTTCGCGGCCGTCGGATTTGCCAACTACAACGGAGGCAATGGCGGGGACTACACGCTCGGCGCTTCGAGTCCTTACAAGGGCGTCGGCTCGGACCCGCTCGGCGTCGGCACGACCGACCCCGGCGCGAACGTCGCTGCCGTTAACGCCGCGACGGCCTGTGCCGTGACGGGTGCCGTGTCGGGCCAGTGCGCAGGAACGAACGTGCCCGGGGCCGCGGGCGCCAGGGCCGCGCCGCGCGGCGACGTCCAGCGGGTGTCCTGGACCACCCTCGTCAACACGAAGGTCTACCTCTGGAAGCTCCGGAAGACGGACGGCTGCGACGATTGCGCCGACGCCGGCGCGATGTCGTCGCAGCGGATCTCTTCCGGCGACGGCCACGTCGAAATCGCGGTGTCGAACAGCCAGAAGGCGTACTACATCGGCTTCGGTCCGGGCAGTTCCGGCACCTCGCCGGTCGACCTGGACTTCGGACTCCGCGTGAACGGCCGCACCGCCGACGTCTACGAGGCGAACGCGCCCAAGGCCAGCGTGCCGGTCACGGACGGCGACCTCCTGCGCATCTCCGTCACGGCCGGGCTCGTGACGTACGCGCGCAACGGCGCCGTCTTCTACACGAGCCAGCGCTCGCCGATCTTTCCGCTGAGTGTCCGCGCCGTCCTGCTGGATCGACTGGCTGAGATCAGCCGCGCCTACATCGGGAGGTCGGCGGCGTCCGTCGTGAGCGCGGCCACCTCGACCCGGTCGGTTACGTCGACACGTGGAGCGCCGACGAAGCTGTCCACGCGGGTGCCGGTGGCTCGCGGGGGTTCGTCCGTGCCGGCCGCCTGGGCGCTCGGTCTGGCGGTGCCGGCGGATGCGAACGTGGAGGGAATCTACGTCTACGCACAGCTCACTGACGGATCGAGCGAGGCGCCGCTGTTTCGCGCGCTGCTCAGCCAGGCTCTAGCCGACCTGCCGGCGGGGACCTACACAGTCGCGGTCTTCACCCAGAGCAGCGACGGTGGCGCGCCCATCGAGGTGGGGACCATCACCCTGGTGATTCGCTGACGGCAGGCGCAATGCCCCCCGACCCTCCTGCTCCTCCCGGAGCGTCGATCAAATAGCCTGAGAGGCTGAAGTACCAGTGCCCGACGGGGGACCCGTGGCTGCGGACCGCCATGAGGACGGCGTTGTTGCCGCCACCATCGGCGTACACGGTCAACTCCTGGCTGAAATGGAAGTTCCCCTTGCCTAAGGAGACCGGATGGATCCAGTGGAACGTCGTGGTCCCCCCGAGGCGCATCTGCAGGCCCAAGGTCTTCATCTTGTGGCCGGTGGGGAGGTTGATCCGTCCGCAGACATGCTCGACCACGAGGAGCTTGCCTTCCGGCACCCAGAACGGAATCGACTCCTGGTACCCATTGAAGGTGTTACCGGGCGCGACGTTGTGACCCGACTGATACGGTTGGCCCCCCGTCCCGGGGATGCTCACGAGCGCACCGCTTCGCTTTTCGGTCGTGGAATCTCACTCGTCGGCGGCATGTTATACGGGAACGAGCGACTACTTTGCGATGATGCGGTTCCGGCCGGGTCCATACAGCACCCGGCCCGTGCCAACCGCGCGGACGGTCGATGCGTCTATAATGGACGTATCCGACATGGACATATTAGCCAAACCGGCCGTCCTCCATATCCTCCTCGCCCTGGCCGACGACCCGCGGCACGGCTACGCGATCATGCAGGCCGTCCGCGAGCAGTCCGGCGGCCGGATCCCGCTTCAGACCGGCTCGTTCTATCGCCATCTGGCGACGATCATCGACGCGGGTCTGGTGGACGAGGCGCCGGTGCCCCGTGGCGAGAATGATGCGCGGCGCGGTGCCTACTACCGGCTGACCGCGCGCGGCCGCCATGCGCTGTCCGCCGAGCGCAAACGGCTCGCCCAACTGCTGGCCGAGCTTGATGCGCTGCGGCCGACCTCGCGGCGGAGTCGCGCGTGACGCGAGGCGCCACACCCGGCCCGTGGGCCGAGCGCGCCTACGGCGTGCTGCTCCGCGCCTATCCCAGTCGTTTCCGCGCGCGGTTTGAATCCGGCATGCGCGAGACGTTCGCGCGGGATCACGCGCAGGCCTCGCGCGGAGGGGCGCGCACGCTCGCGTGGTTCTGGGCCGTGACCGTCGCCGAGGCGTGCTGGTTTGGCCTCGCGGAACGCCGCGCGCCCGCCCGGCCCGAGCCCGTCCGGCCCCGGCCCGCCACGGGGAGGCCGTCCATGCGATCGTCGCTCTCCTTCGACTGGCGCGACGCGTACCGCTCGCTTCGCGCCACACCTGTCGTGACCGCCGTGGCGGTCCTGTCACTGTCGCTCGGCATCGGCGCCAACACGGCCTTGTTCTCAATCCTGGACAGCCTGCTGCTGAAGTCACTCCCCGTGCGCGAGCCGTCGCGGTTGGTGCTGCTCGACGAGGGCAGCTGGACCAATCCGATCTGGGAACAAATCCGCAGCCGCCAGCAGTTGTTCGAGTCGGCGTTCGCGTGGTCGGCGGCTCGCTTCGACGTCTCCGAACGGGGGGAGAGCGAATTTGTCGCCGGCGCGATGGCCAGCGCAGAGATGTTCGACGTGCTCGACGTCCGGGCCGAGATCGGCCGGACGTTCACGCCGGCCGACGACGCGCGCGGCGGCGGGCCGGACGGCCCGGTCGCCGTGATCAGCCATCGGCTCTGGCAACAACGATTCGGCGGAGCCGCTGACGTCCTCGGCCGTCGCTTCACCGTCCAGCGCGCCTCGTTCACGATCGTGGGCGTCATGCCGGCGGGCTTCTTCGGCCTCGATGTGGGGGCGTCGCTCGACGTCGTGATCCCCATCGGCACCGAACCGGTCATTCACCCGAACTCGAAGGCACTCGACGCGCGATCCCACTGGTGGCTCGAGATCATGGCCCGGCTGAAGCCCGGTCAGACCGTGGAGCAGGCCACGCTGGCGCTGCGGGGCGTG
>JANOGJ010000819.1:0-3861 GCA_031405995.1 Acidobacteriota bacterium | reverse complement strand
CACGCCCGCGCGGCCGGCCGCGCGCGCCTGCGCAGCCGCGCCTGACCGATGGAGCTCACCGGTCGCGTCGTCCTCATCACCGGTGCGCGCCGCATCGGCGCGGTGATCGCGGACGCCGCCGCCGCGCGCGGCGCCGACGTCGCGCTCGCCTACAAGTCGTCGAAGCCCGAAGCCGACGCAGCGGCCGAGGCCGTGCGAGCCCACGGCCGCCGGGCGCTCGTGGCGCAGGCGAACGTCTCGGAGGAATCGGCGTGCCAGGCGCTCGTGGACGCGGTCGCGCGCGAGTTCGGCCGGCTCGACGTGCTCGTGAACATGGCCTCGCTGTACCGCGCCGTGCCGTTCGACGACATGCGGCCCGCCGATTGGGACCGGCAGCTGTCGATCGATCTCAGGGGGTCGTACCTCTGCGCGCGCGCCGCCGTGCCGCTGATGCGCAAGACGGGCGGCGGGCGCATTATTAATTTTTCAGATTGGGTCGCCGCGAGCGGCCGCCCGCGGTACAAGGGCTATCTCGCTTACTACGTGGCCAAGAAGGGCGTGCAGGCGCTGACGGAAGGACTGGCGCTCGAGCTCGCGGCCGATCAGATTCTGGTCAACGCCATCGCGCCCGGGCCGATCATGGCGCCGCCCGGCACGAGCGACGAGGAAATCAAAGCCGTCGAGCGCGCCACGCCGCTCGGCCGCTGGGGTGGACCAGGCGAGATCGCCAAGGCCGTCCTCGCGCTCATCGACTCGGACTTCATCACGGGCGAGACGATTCGGGTTGATGGCGGACGGCACGTCGATTGACCATTGGCCATTGGTTATTGGTCATTGCATCGGGCCATTGATCATTGAGTCAATGCATTGGGTTATTGGCCAATTCAATGGCCATTAAGGGGCTGTCAGACAATTACTGACTTGTTCGCTCTTGGCGTGGCGGGAAGGATCGTGTAGTTCCAGTCGCCGTGGAACCGATGCCGCGTGAGGTGTACGGTCGCGAGCTGCGCATCGGTGACGGTGACCCCACCAGTGTACTGGCCGCGGTCGAGTTCAGACCGGACGCGGAGGCCGGATCGACTGTGCGTCGATCCAATCAGGCTCACGATCGTGGCCAAATCGACGAGCGGTGTGCCGCGCCAATTCATGGCGATGTGCGAGAACAGCCGATGCTCGATCTTGTTCCACTTGCTCGTGCCCGGCGGAAAGTGACAGACCGTGATCGCCAAGCCGGTCCGATTGGCGAGACGCTGCAGTTCCCACTTCCACAACCGCAGGCGCGGCCCGTTGCTCCCGCCCGCATCCGCCGTGATCAGCAGCGACTGGGCCTGTCGATACGCTGGACGCCCCATGTGCTGCCACCAGCGCTGGATCGACCGGACGGCGAAGCTCGCGGTGTCGTGATCGATCCCGACACTCACCCACCCTTCGTTGCGATGCAGATCGTAGACGCCATACGGAATGGCCTTGCCGCCCGTGGTGGCGGTGGCCGGGATGACGAAGTCGTGGACCCGCACCCGCTGCGGCGTCTTTGCCGGGCGCCAGGTGCGGCCCGCATTCTTGAACGCGCCGACCAGTTCCTTCTTCTTCGTGTCGACCGAGATCGTCGGCTGGTGCTGCCGGTGCGCCCCTCGCACGCGACGGGCGATGTACCGAAACTGCGCGTCCCGATCGACGTGCTGGCGGCCCTCGCGGGTCTTGGCGTTGCCTTGCAGGCTGTAGCCCAGGCCGTGCAACAACTCGGCGACCACCGTGTGGCTCACGCGGTGGCCCAGGGTGTCGAGCGCCAGCGCCAACGTCCGCGCGCTCAGACAGGTCCACCGCAGCGGCGAGTCCGGATCGCCGGGCGCGGTCGGCTCGACCAACGCGTCCAAATCGCGCAGCAGCGTCGCGTCGAGGTCGATCGCGCGCTTGCGGCCTCCGCCCGCCTTCCGCGTCCGGCCTCCGGCCAGCGGCGCGCCCGCCGCCAACTCCCGCAGTCCCCGCTGGATCGTCGATGCCGCAATGCCCGTGGCTCGGGCGACCATCGCCGTCCCGCCGTAGCCGATCGCCTGGGCCTCAGTGGCCGCCCACACCCGGCGCGACCGCTCCGTGAACACCGGCGACAGCGCGGTATGCTTGGCCCGCAGGGTCGCCAACTCCACGGGCGCAGCGTACTACTCCCCGATCAACAGTACAAGCAGTTATTTCCTTACAAGCCCTAACTCTTCGAGCCGTCCCTCAATCCGTGCAAGCTGGTCGTCCGACATTCTGCCCTCCGGCAGGACGACGACGATAGCATCGTCGAGCCGGCCTTGTTGCAGCAATCGCCGTACCAGTCACCACTCGTGTCTCTGGCGCTCTGGAGTGGGCGGGGGCCTGCGGAAAATGCAATGTGGAGCGGTCGGCGATGTTGCAGTTCTTGAAGGCCCCGGTCCTAGCCGGCCCTCTTCAGCGCTGCCTCGATCGCGCGCGCGAAGACGTCGTACGGATGGGCGCCCGAGATCGTCTGCAGGACTTTCACCTGACCGGTCGCGGGGTCGCGCAGGCCGATGAAGAACCCCGGCGTGCCGTTCACGCGCAGCTCCATGGCTTCGGCCACGGATCGGCGTACCCCCGCCGTCTGCCGGCCGCTCGCGACGCACGCGCGAAAGCCCTCCAGCGAGAGACCCGCTTCGGTGGCGCGCGCCTCGAGCGCCTCGGGCGTGTGCGATCCCGCCGGACTGAAGAGCCGATCGTGCATCGCCCAGAACTTGCCCTGCTCCTCCGCGCACCCGCCGGCCACGTGCGCGCGGATGGCCGCCGGATGGAGCGAGTCCACCGGGAAGTCCCGAAACACGTACCGGATCTTGCCCGTCTGGACGTAGTTCGCCTCGATCTGCGGCATGGTCTGCTTGAAGTGCCGGATGCAGAACGGGCACTCGTAGTCGGAGAACTCAATCAGGGTGACGACGGCGTCTTCGGAGCCGCGGGCCGGGGCGCCCGTGACGTCGATGATCGGCGCCTTCTGGAGGGCCGCCACGTCGGTCATGAGGGCGCGCTGACTCTGGCGAAGCTCCTCAATCTGCCCGGCTGACATGAACCAGGACACGGCGGCCGTGGCGAGCGCGGCGATCGACAGCACGAGGGGAAGGCGAGACCAGTTCATGATGGGGTCCGCATATTGTACGCTCCACAGCGCACGATGCGACGCACCCGCATTCTCGCCACGATCGGTCCGGCCAGTGACTCGCCGGAGACGATTCGCCGGCTGCTCGCGGCCGGCGCCGACGCCTTCCGCCTGAACTTCTCCCACGGGACGCGTGAGTCACACGCGCTCGCGTGCGCGAGGATTCGCGAGGCGTCGATCGACCTCGCGCAGGCCGTCGCCGTGCTCCAGGACCTCAGCGGACCGAAGATCCGCATCGGAGCGCTCGACGCGCCCGTGCCGCTCGCCACGGGCAACACACTGATCATCGACCAGGGCGACTTCACGGGCGGTCCGGGCCGCGTGTCGTCGTCGTTCGCCGCGCTCTTCACGTCCGTCGGCGCGGGTCATCGGTTGCTCGTCGATGACGGCCGGATCGAGCTCCTCGTCGAGTCGGCGGGGCCAGGCCGGCTGGTCACGCGCGTCGTGATCGGCGGCACGCTCGAGGCGCGGAAGGGCATCAACGTGCCGGACGTGCCGCTGCGCACGCCCGCGCTCACGTCGAAGGACGCTGAGGACCTGCGCGCGGGCATCGCCATGGGCGTGGATCTGGTGGCGTTGAGCTTCGTGCAGTCGGCCGACGACGTCCGCCAGGCGCGAGCGACCGCGGCCGCGGCCGGCGCGCCCGATTTGCCCCTGATCGCCAAGATCGAGAAGCCGCAGGCCGTCGAGCACCTCGACGAGATCCTCGACGCCGCCGACGGCGTCATGATCGC
>JANOGJ010000775.1:0-4378 GCA_031405995.1 Acidobacteriota bacterium | reverse complement strand
GCGATCTGAACGGCGACGGCCTTCCGGACATCGCCGCGGCCCGCAGCGACGCCCCGAACGTGGTGTTTTTCGCGCGAAAGTCCTAGGACGGGCTGTCGAGCCGGCGCCCATGCACCATCATCTGCAACTGGCGCTCGACGCGATCAATCGCACGACCGGCGCGCTCTCTACCGGCGCGCTGAACCTGCGGGCCGAGGGCAAGTGGTCGATTGCCGAGATGCTCGAGCACCTGACGCTCGCGTACCGGCGCGGTGCGGCGGGCTTCGCCAAGGTCGCTGAGTCAGGCGAGCCGCGAGCGACGCGGCCGACCTTCAGCCAAAGCGTGGGCCGAATCCTCGTCGTCGACGTCGCGTATTTCCCGCGCGCGAAGGCGCCTGAGACGTCGATGCCGACCGGCAGCATCCCCCCGGAAAGCGTTCAAGAATCGGCGCACGCCGCGCTCGTCAAGCTCGACCTGGCCGCCACGCAGGCGGTCGCCCGCCTCGGGGACGCGGTGCTCATGCTGAATCATCCGTACTTCGGGGGGATGAACGCGCGCCAGTGGCGGAAGTTCCACTGGCGGCATACCGTGCATCACATGCGGCAGGTTCGGGACCTGCTGGCCCGGCAGCCTAGCCGTCGATGACGACGGCGGTCCCGCTCGCGCTGACCATCAGCATGCTGCCGTTCGATCCGATGGTCTCGTAGTCCAGATCCACGCCGATGACGGCGTTGCAGCCGGCCGACGCGGCCTGCCGGGTCATTTCCTCGATGGCGATGTCCTTGGCCTTGCGCAGTTCCTCTTCGTAGGCGGCCGATCGCCCGCCGACGATGTCGCGGATGCCGGCGAAGAAATCCTTGAAGATGTTCGCGCCCAGAATGGCCTCGCCGCTCACGAGGCCGTGATACCGCGTGATCTTTTTGCCTTCGATGACGTTCGTCGTGACGACCAGCATGGGGTGTCCTCCTGAAAAGAAAAGGCCGGGTCTAAAGACCCGGCCTCCATAAAACGCCAAACGGCGTGTCCTACGCGGCGGCGGTGGCCACCGTCTTGCCGGTCACTTCGCCGAACACCTTCACGGCGTACTGCATCTCTTCCATCGTCCCGAACGAGATGCGGCAGTGCGTCAGGAACGGCGGGAAGTCGCGCGCGACCTTGACGCCCTTGGCCAGGCACGCGTCGCGGAATTCCTTCACCGGTCGGCCGATATTCACGAACATGAAGTTGGCCTGCGATTCGGCCGGCTTCATGCCGCGGTCGGAGAACCACTTCATCGTGAAGTCGCGGACGGCCTTGTTGCGCGCCCGCTCCGCCTGGACGAACGCGTCACCCTGGTCGACCGCCGCCGTCGCGGCGAACGTCGCGATCATATTCAGGGAACTCGCGTTGCCTGCCGACTCCCACGCGTTCATCTTCTGAATCGCGTCCGGGTGGCCGACGACGTAGCCGATGCGGAGTCCGGCCAGGCCGAACGCCTTCGAGAACGTGCGCGCGACGACGATCCGCGGGTCCTCGACGGCGAGCGGGATGTGCGTTTCGTGATCGGGATGCACGACGTAGTCGAAGTACGCCTCGTCCACCAGGATCGCCGTCTCCGGCGAGATGCGATGAACGCGCGAGAAGAAGTCGCGGGACTCGCGCGCCGGGGTGTACGTGGCCGTCGGGTTGCTCGGGTTGCAGTAGAACACGAGCCCGGCGCCTCTGGAGGCGTCGGCCAGGCGGTTCAGGTCCATCTGGAAGTTCGCGTCGAGCTGTACGGGCCGCACCGGGTGGCCCATCATGTCGGCGTAGCCGGCGCACTCCTCGTACGTCGGGATCGTGCCGACGAGCGCTCGGTTCCGCGCGGTGAACACGTGCGTCGCCGTCCGGAGGATCTGCGTCGAGCCGCAGCCGAGCGCGATGTTCGCCGCGGTCACCCCGTGCTTCTTCGCGAGCGCCTCGACGAGTGGACCGCCCGAGTACCGTCCCGGCGCCGCGCCGTTGGGTCCGAACGCGGCCTTGATCGCGTCGAGGACCTTCTGGCCCGGCCCCATCGGGTTCTCGTTGCTCGAGAGCACGATCGGGTTCGCGGCCGTGGGCGCGAGCCCCTGCGCGAACAGCTGGGCGTCGAGCCCCGACAGGAAGCCGCCTTCGCGGCCCCGGGCGCCGATCCAGGCGCCCGTGAGTCCGGCCGCGCCAATTCCGACCGATTGAACGAATCGACGTCGCGTCAACATGGGCGTCTCCTATCGTCCGCCGCCGGCCTGGGTCGTCGGCCGCAGCACTTCACGGAATACTTCGGTGGCGCGCTTCATTTCCGCCATCGTGCCAATCGAGATACGCGCGAACGTGTGCTCGAACGGCGGGAAGTCGCGCCCGACATTCACCCACGAGTTCCCGCACGCGTTGCGGAAGTCCGCCGCCGGGCGTCCGACGTCGACGAAGATGAAGTTCGCGTTCGACGCCGTCGCCTTGCAGCCCAGCTCCTCGAACACCTTCACCGTCATGGTGCGGACTTCGGTGTTGCGAGCTTTTTCCTGCGCGAGATGCTGCGGGTTGCCGATCGCCGCGAGCGCCGCCGCGATGCCGAAGACGCTGACGTTGTACGGCATCTTCACGCGCGCGAGCGGCTTCATCGTGTCCGTCTGGCCGATCGCGTAGCCGATCCGGACGCCGGCCATCCCGTAGGCCTTGGAGAACGTCCGCGCGACGAACACGTTGGGCGTCGCGAGCGCCAGCGGGATCGCCGTCTCGTACGTCGGCTCCGTCACGTAGTCGTGGTACGCCTCGTCAATGAGGATGACGGTGTCGGGGGAGATCCGGTGCACGCGCTGGACGAAGTCCGCGACGACCTTCGCGCCGTGTACGGTGGCCGTCGGGTTGTTCGGGTTGTTCAGGAAGATGAGGCCCGCGCCGCGCGCGACCGTCAGCATCCCCTCGAGGTCGAGTTTCAACTGGCCGTCGACCTTGACCTCGAAGAGCGGCACGTTCATCCGCCGCGCGAGGCCCGTGCAGTTCTCGAACGTCGGCGCCGCGGTGACGAGCGGCCGATACGGCGAGCAGAACGCCCGCATGGCGCTCTTCAGAATCTCCTGCGACCCGGCGCCGACGACGACGTTTTCGGGCTTGGTCTTGTTGAACGCGGCGAGGGCCTCGACGAGCTTCGTCTCGTTGGGCGCGCTGTTGAACGGATACCGGCTGACTTCCGGGAACTTGCCGACGATGGCGTCGAGCACGTGCTTCCCGGGGCCGAGCGGGTTCTCGTTGCTGCTGATCTTGATCTCGTCGATGCCCGGCGGGGGAGCCGGCCGTCCGCCCCGGCCCGGACCCTGGGCGCCGCCGCGTCCGCCTTGTCCGCCGCCGCGGCCCGCCTGCCCGGCGCCGGCCGCGCGTCCCGTCTGGGCCGCGCCGCCCTGGGCTTGCTCAGCGGCCTGCAATTCCTCGTGTCCGCGCGCGGCGATCATCGCCGCCAGTCCGGGCTCGTCCTTGTTGGCCCCGACAATGCTGAAAAACCCGCGGCGTGTTACCGACATGGCCACTCCTCCTGACAACCCGGATCGACTAGGGACGGGCGAATTCTACGCCCGCTCACTCCAATGGGGCAATGGGGCCCTTCGACTTCGCTCAGGGCAGGCACTGAGGCAATTACGGATTTGCCTTACTTTTTCCGCACGTATCTTTGTAATTTCGCGGGCCCCACCTCGGCGCCGTAAATGACGCCCGAGGCGTCCACTGCGACTCCCTCGGCCGCCAGCGTCCCGCTCGTGGCCGTCGACGGGTCGGGGATGAAGAACTGGATCTTGCCGTTCTTGCCGTCCCGGATGCTGCCGATCCGGATGCCTCGCTTCCACTCGGGGCGGCTCGGGGCGACCGATCCGGACTCGGAGTCGGCGGCGTAGAGCATGTCGTTCTTGTCGATCCAGAGCCCGCTGATCCGGCCGTATTGCTCCCAGCCCGTGTCGAGCAGGTTCAGGTCCTGGTCGTAGATTTGGATGCGGTTGTTCGAGCGGTCCGCCACGAACAGCCGGCCCTTCGAGTCGAACGCCAGCGCATGCGGCTGGATGAACTCGCCTGGGCCGTTGCCGCGCTTGCCCGTTTCCTTAATGAACTTGCCGGCGCGGTCGAACTTGGAGAGCCGCTGCGTCGCCGAGTTGTCGCCGTGCCCCTCGACGACGAAGATCTCGCCGCGGTCGTTGGTGATGGCGTCGTTCGGCTGATAAAACGAAGTCGGGTCCGCCGGCTGTCCGGGGCGATTGCCGCCGGCCTTGCCGAGCGTCATCAAGACCTTGCCGTCAGGACTGAACTTGAAGACCTGATGTCCTTTCGTGGCCGCGGGGTTCGGGGTCCAGGCAGGGATGGCGGCTGCCGCGCCGCCCGCTGCAGCGCCAGCGCCGCGTCCACCGGCCGCCGCGCCTGCTC
>JANOGJ010000736.1:0-5129 GCA_031405995.1 Acidobacteriota bacterium | reverse complement strand
CGTCATCGATCACTCGATCCAGGTCGACCACTACGCGTCGGCCCTCGCGCCGAAGCTCAACACGGACATCGAGTACGAGCGCAACACCGAGCGCTACGTGTTCTTGCGCTGGGGCGCCGCGGCGTTGAACAACTTCAGCGTCGTGCCGCCGTCGACGGGCATCTGCCACCAGGTGAACCTCGAGTACCTGGGCAAGGTCGTGTACGAAAAAGATGGGGCGCTGTACCCCGATACGCTGGTCGGCACCGACTCGCACACGGTGATGATCAACGGGCTCGGCGTGGTCGGCTGGGGCGTGGGCGGCATCGAAGCCGAGGCGGCGATGCTCGGCCAGCCCAGCTCGATGCTGATTCCGCCCGTCGTCGGCTACAAGTTGTCGGGCCGCCTGCCGGAAGGCGCGACCGCCACGGACCTCGTGCTCACGATTACCGAGGCGCTGCGCAAGAAGGGCGTGGTGGGCGCCTTCGTCGAGTTCTACGGGCCCGGCCTCGCGCATCTCACGATTGCGGATCGCGTCACGCTCGGCAACATGTGCCCGGAGTACGGCGCGACGGTCGCGATCTTCCCGATCGACGACCTCACGCTCGACTACCTGCGACTGACCGGCCGAGACGAGGCGCAGATCGCGCTCGTCGAGGCGTACGCGAAGGCGCAGGGGCTGTTCCGCACCGACGCGACGCCCGACGCCGTCTACGCGGACGGGCTCGAGCTCGATCTCGGCACGGTCGTGCCGTGTCTGGCCGGTCCGCGCCGGCCGCAGGATCGGGTGTCGCTCTCCAATGCGCGCGAGTCCTTCGCGGCCGCGCTGCCGGACCTGCAGAAGGCGATCAAGAAACCCGCCGCGCAGCCGGGGCGCGGGGGCGGCGCCGCGGTCGCGGAAGCCGTCGAGACGCAGCTCGAGCACGGGTCGGTCGTCATCGCCGCGATCACGAGCTGCACGAATACGTCCAACCCGAGCGTGATGATCGCCGCGGGATTGGTCGCGAAGAAGGCGGTCGAGCGCGGCCTTACGAGCAAGCCCTGGGTGAAGACCAGTCTGGCGCCGGGGTCGAAGGTCGTCACTGAGTACCTGAACAAGGCCGGCCTGCAGTCGTACCTCGACGCACTCGGCTTCAACCTGGTGGGCTATGGGTGCACGACCTGCATCGGCAACAGCGGGCCGCTGCCGGACGCGATCTCCGCGGAGGTGCGCGAGCGGGGGCTGGTCGTCTGCGCGGTGCTCTCCGGCAACCGGAATTTCGAGGGCCGCATCCAACAGGATGTGCGCGCGAACTACCTGGCGTCGCCGCCGCTCGTCGTGGCCTACGCGCTGGCCGGGTCGATGAACATCGACCTCACGACCGAGCCGCTCGGCATCGGCACGGACGGACGCCCGGTGTACCTGAAGGACCTCTGGCCCGATTCGCGCGAGATTCAGCAGACGCTGCTCGCCTCGGTGACGTCGGAGATGTTCCGCGAGCAGTACGCCAGCGTGTTCGACGGCGACGTGCGATGGCGCGCGCTGCCGGCGCCCACCGGCGGCCTGTTCGCCTGGGAGCCCGACTCGACCTACGTGCGACGGCCGCCGTTCCTCGAGGGCATCCCGCGCGAGCCGGAGCCGCTCGTCGAGATCAGCGGCGCGCGCGTCCTCGCCGTCCTCGGCGACAGCATCACGACGGACCACATCTCGCCGGCCGGCGCGATCAAGGCCGACAGTCCGGCCGGCCAGTACCTCGTGGCCCAGGGCGTCTCGCCGAAGGACTTCAATTCCTACGGCGCCCGCCGCGGCAATCATGAAGTGATGATGCGCGGGACGTTCGCCAACGTGCGCCTCAAGAACCAGCTCGCACCGGGCACCGAGGGCGGCATGACGACGTATCTGCCGGGCGGCGGCGTGATGACGATCTACGACGCGTCGGTGAAGTACCGCGAGGCCGGCGTGCCGCTCGTCGTGCTGGCGGGCAAGGAGTACGGATCCGGATCGTCGCGCGACTGGGCGGCGAAGGGTCCGATGCTGCTCGGCGTGAAGGTCGTGATTGCCGAGAGCTTCGAGCGCATCCATCGCAGCAACCTCGTCAACATGGGCGTGCTGCCGCTCGAGTTTGCGTCCGGAGAGAGCGTCGCGTCGCTCGGCCTCACCGGTCACGAGGTCTTCGAGGTCCCGGCGTCCGGTGCGTCGCTGACCCCGCGCTCGACCGTTTCGGTGGTGGCGCATCGCCCGGACGGGTCGGCGCGGGCGTTCACGGCGCGGGTCCGCGTCGATACGCCCGAGGAGCTCACGGCGTTCAAGCACGGCGGTATCCTGCCCTACGTGCTGCGGAGACTGGTGCAATGACCGCGAGGGCCCGCGTCCTGTCGCTGCTGATTGCGGGCGTGACGGGCGTCGCGGCGCTGGCCGCCCAGCAGACCGGCCGGCAGCAGACGCCCGTGTTCAAGGCCGGCATCGAGCTCGTGCAGGTGGACGTCGTCGTGCGCGACCGCGACGGCCTGCCGATTCATGGGCTCGTGGCCGACGACTTCATGATCTTCGACCGCGGCACGCCGCAGTCGATCGTCACGTTCAAGGCCATGCGGCGCGAGTCCGCCGCGGCGGCGTCGTTCGCCAGCCGCTTTCCGGTCACGACCCGGCTCGACGTCTCGAGCAATCAGACGGCCCAGTCGGGACGCCTCGTCATCATGGTGCTGGACGATCTGCACGCCTTCCGGGGCCGCGACGAGACGGTCAAGAAGATCGCGCGCGGCATCATCCAGGAACTGGGGCAGGACTCGATGATGGCGCTGCTCATGACGAGCGGCGATTACAGCGTCGAGGTCACCGAGGACCGGTCGCGGATGATGGCCGCCATCGACAAGTTCAAGGGCGCGCGACTCGTGCGCAGGCCGATGCCGGCGGTCGACAACCGGCGCGGCGGCGGCGACCTCCAGGAATTCGACGCCAACATGCGCCTCTACAACACCCTGCAGGGCGCGGCGCGACTGTTCAGCGCCAGTGACGGCCGGCGCAAGGCGTTCGTGCTGGTGTCGGAGAACCTGGCGAAGGATCTCTCAGGCGTCCTTCAGGTGCGCGACGTGCCCGGCGACAGCATCCTGGGCGGCCAGGAGTACGCCTCGGGAGACCTCGAGTTCAAGCTCGCCGCCACGCCGCAGACGCACGCGTATGAAGCCCTCAAGGCGCTCGAGCTCATGCGGAAGTCGAACGTGGTGACCTACGCGATCGATCCGCGCGGCGAGGTGCCCGAGGGCGACATCATGAAGGAGTGCCAGCCGTCGTTCGGCCAGGAGCGCGATCCGTGTCTGGGCGGCGGGTTCGGCGGCGGCGGCGCGCCGTCGTCGACGGGCTGGGTGCGCGTCGCGCAGCAGGGGCTCCAGCACATCTCGAACGCGTCGGGCGGGTTCGCCGTCGTCAACTCGAACGACTTCACCGGCGGCATCGACCGCATCATCGACGACCTCGACAATTACTACTTGCTCGGGTTTTACACCGACGACGCCAAGAAGAAGGGCTACCGCAAGCTCGAAGTGCTGGTGAAAGACCGCCAGGACCTGCAGCTGCGCTACCGGCGTGGCTACGAGATCGGCGCCGACGCCGGCGCCGCGCCGAAGAACCAGGACCCGCTGTTCGCCCTGTCGGCGGGCGCGTTGCCGAAGGCGAACGTGCCGCTGCGGATCACGGCCGCCGCGCTGCCGGGATCCGGCAAGGACGCGCGCGTACCCGTCGCGCTCGAGGTGTCCGTGCCGCGACAGAGCCTCGAAGAAGCCGACGCGAAACTGCGGGATCAGATTCGCTACGCCGTGGTGGTCGTCGACATGAAGGGGTCGAAGGTCAAAGAGGCCAACGGCTACGGCGCCAAGCTCGTGCTGCGGCCTCGCGCGACCGGCGGGAAGGCGCCCGACACCCTGACGTATCAGATCGGACTGGCGCTCGAGTTGCCGCCCGGCCGCTACCACCTGCGAGCGTCGGCATCGAGCGAGAAGCTCTCCGATGGCGGCAGCGTGTACTTGCCGATTGAAGTGCCGGACTTCGCGAAGGATCGAATCGCGTTGAGCGGTCTTGTGCTTGGCTACGGCAGCGGCGCGCGCGTGCCGGTCGTCGCGACCGCGATCGCCCCGGCGCGGGCGCTGGGCAACCGGTTGGGTGGCATTCCGCCGCCGGCGCGCGGTAGGGCGGGCGCACCCGCGCTTGGTCCGGGCGGCCTGCCGTTTCCGCCCACCCTCGATCGCGACTTCGCCACATCCGACGATGTGATTCTGTATTTCGAGATCGTGCGCAAGGATCGCGCGCGCGAAGTGGCGCTCGACGTCATGGCCGTGGACGCCGGCGATCGCGTCGTCCGCCGCTTCGGCCAGAAGGTGCCGCCGGAGTCGGCCGGCAAGGTCAGCGTCCGCTTGCCGCTCAAGGAGATTGGGGCCGGCGCGTTTCGCCTGCGCGTGCACGCGACGGACGGGGTCAATGAAGCGACGAACGAGATAGCGATAGTGATCAAATAACTTAGAACTGAGAACTCTGAACTCAGAACTAAGGTCTGAGTTCTAAGTTAACTCGTGCTGTCTTCCCCCAACATCAAGTCCGTCGCCCGAGACCTCGGTTTCGATCTCTGCGGGATCGCAACCGGCCGTCCCTCGCGCCTCGGCCGACTCGCGGAGTGGCTCGATCGCGGTTACGCCGGTGACATGGCGTATCTCTCTCGGTCGCGGGACGAACGGCTCGACCCGGCGAAGGTCTTGCGCTCCGTGCGCTCGGTCATCTCTCTGGGCGTCGTCTACAACACCGACCAACCGTACTCGACGTCCATCGACGAGCCGGGGCGCGCGGCGATCGCGCGCTACGCGTGGGGGGAGGACTATCATTCCATTCTGCGCGCTCGCCTGACGCCGTTCGTGCAGTGGCTGGCCGACACCGCCGGTTCCGGGTTCGAGGCCTTTTCCTGCGTGGACAACGGGCCGGTGCAGGAGCGTGTGTGGGCGGAGCAGGCGGGGCTCGGCTGGATCGGGAAGAACACGTGCCTGATCTCGCCGGCGCTGGGCTCATGGCTTTTTCTTGCCGAGGTGCTGACGAACGCGGACCTGGACGCGGACGCGCCGGGTGTGGATCAGTGCGGCACCTGCACGCGGTGTCTCGAGGCGTGTCCCACGGGCGCGATCGTCGAGCC
>JANOGJ010000628.1:0-1978 GCA_031405995.1 Acidobacteriota bacterium | reverse complement strand
GACGCCGAGTTCGACGCGCTTATGCGCGAGATGGCGGACCTCGAGCGCGCGCATCCCGACCTGAAAACGCCGGACTCGCCGACTGAACGCGTCGGCGGCCGTCCCGCCGGTATGCTCGAGACCGCCGCACATCTCCAGCCGATGCTCAGCCTCGACAACGCGTACAACGAGGAGGAACTCTCCGAGTTTCATGCCCGCGTGTGCCGCGGGCTCGACCGGCCTGAGGACGAGAAACTCGCGTACGTCGCCGAGCTGAAGATCGACGGCGTCAGCCTCGCCCTGACGTACCAAGACGGCACGCTCGTGCGCGGCGTGACCCGCGGCGACGGCGTGCAAGGTGAAAACGTCACCTCCAACGTGCGGGTGATAGCCGGTCTGCCGCAGAAGATCACCGCCACAGGTGTGCCCGCGCTGATGGAGATGCGGGGCGAGGTGTACCTGCCGCGCGCGACCTTCGACCGCATGAACGAGGAACGCGACGAGGCCGGCCTCGCGCCCTTCGCGAATCCGCGCAACGCGGCCGCCGGCGCGCTGCGCACGCTCGACCGTCAGGCCGTCGCGCGCCGGGGCCTCAAGGCCTTCGCCTATCAAGTCGTCGTGCCTGAAGGCGCCGAGGCGCCCGCGGCCTCGCACGCCGAGATCCTCACGGCGCTGGCCGCCTGGGGATGCGCCGTCGAGCCGCACTGGGCGCGCTGCGAAGGCGTCGAGGCGCTACTCGCGTTCTGCCACCGCTGGCAGGACGACCGCCGCGGTCTCCCGTTCGAAACTGACGGCGTCGTCATCAAGCTCGACGACGTGGCGGCCCGGGCGGCGCTGGGAACGACCGCGAAATCGCCGCGCTGGGCGATCGCGTTCAAGTTCCCCACCGAGCAGGCGACGACCCGGTTGCTCAAGATCGAAGTCAACGTCGGGCGCACGGGCGCCGTCACGCCGTACGCCGTGCTCGAGCCGGTGCGGCTCGGTGGCACGACCATCCAGATGGCGACGCTGCACAACGAGCAGGAAGTCGCTCGTCGGGATATCCGCGAGGGCGACCTCGTCCGCATCGAGAAGGGCGGCGAGATCATCCCCAAGGTGCTGGGGCCTGTACTCGAGGCGCGCGGAGCCGACTCGACAGCCTGGCGCATGCCGGCCCAGTGCCCGTTCTGCCAGAGCGCGCTCGTCAAGCCCGAGGAGGAAGTCATCTGGCGGTGCGAGAACGCGACGTGCCAGGCGCGGATCCGGCGCGGGCTGCTGCACTTCGCCTCGCGACGCGCGATGAACATCGAAGGCCTGGGGGAGTCGCTCGTTGATCAACTTGTGGCGGGCCTCGTCAAGGACTACGCCGACCTGTACGCGCTCACGGTGGACGGGCTCGCCGCGCTCGAGCGCATGGGCAAGAAGTCGGCGGCGAACCTCGTGGCGGAGATCGATCGCAGCCGCCAGAACGAGATCTGGAGGCTGCTCCACGCCATTGGCATCCGGCACGTGGGCGAGGGCGGCGCGCGGGCGCTGGCCCGGTCGTTTCGGTCGATCGGCGCGCTCCGCGCCGCGGCCGTCGAGGCGCTGGAGACGGTGCCTGATGTCGGACCCGTCGTCGCGCGGTCGGTCCGCGCGTTTCTGGACGAACCCCGTAACCAGCGGCTGCTCGATCGACTCGCGGAAGCCGGGGTCCGCATGGAGGACCCGGTCTCGGCCGATGCGCCGGCTGGTCCAGGGCCGCTCGCCGGCCGCACCTATGTCATCACGGGCACGCTCGAGTCGATGAGCCGCGAGGAGGTGGCCGCCGCGCTCGAAGCCCTTGGGGCCAAAGTCTCGACGTCGATCAGCCGAAAGACCAGCGGGATCGTCGTGGGACTCGACGCGGGCACCAAACTCGAGAAAGCGCGCGCCGCGGGCGTGCCGGAGCTCGATGAGGCCGCGTTGCTGACCCTTATAATGAAACGGGCGGAATGAAGATGCGAAGAGCCGGCATGTTTGCCGCGTTCACGGGCGTGAT
>JANOGJ010000610.1:0-2992 GCA_031405995.1 Acidobacteriota bacterium | reverse complement strand
GTCGGTCCGGGTGACGCCGAGCTTCAACCAACTGTCTGCCCTTCGTGTCTTCGTGCCCTTCGTGTTGAAGGCTCTTACTTCCGAAGGGTTTCCTCAAACAGTTTCAGGATCCTCTTGTACTCGTCCGCCCAGCTCGTCTCTTCCGTGAACGCGTGGTTCTCCACCGGATACGGCGCGATTTCCCAGTTCTCCTTCCGTAACTCGATCAGCCGCTGCGCGAGCCGGACCGAGTCCTGGAAGAAGACGTTCGTGTCCACCATGCCGTGCAGGATCACCAGGCGGCCCTTCAAGCCCTCGGCGAAGAAGATCGGCGAGCTCTTTCTGTACGCCTCCGGATCAACCTGCGGCACGTTGAGGATGTTCGACGTGTAGCCGTGGTTGTAGTGCGACCAGTCGGTCACCGGCCGGAGCGCGGCGCCGGCGGCGAAGACGTCGGGCGTCGTGAACATCGCCATGAGCGTGATGAATCCGCCGTAGCTGCCGCCGTAAACGCCGATCCGCTTGGGGTCCACTTTCTCGGTCTGCACGAGGAACTTCGCGCCGTCGACGACGTCCTCGAGGTCCTTGCCGCCCATGTGCCGGTAGATCGCGGTGCGCCAGTCGCGGCCGTAGCCGGAGCTGGCGCGGTAGTCCGGATAGAGCACGACGTAGCCGCGCGAGGCGAGCAGGTTGTGGAACATGTACTCGCGGTAATAGGTGGACCAGTACTTGTGCGCGTTCTGGAGGTACCCGGCGCCGTGCACGAAGACGACCGCCGGCTTCTTGGGGTCGCGTTTCGCCCCGATCATCTCCGGCGTGAAGAGCCGCGCGTACACGTCCACGCCATCGCGCGTCTTGTAGGTGATGACCTTCGGATCGATCCACTTGAAGCTCTGCCACTCGTCGGAGGGGCTGGTCGTCACGCGCACCGGGGTCGCGCCGGCTGTGAGCGGCATGACGAACAGCTCGGGCGGCTTCGTGCTGTAGGAATGGACGACCGCGAGCGATCGCTCGTCGGGCGAGACCGTGACGTCGTGTGAGCCGGTGGCCTGAGTCAGCCTCGTTCGCGCGCCGCCATCGACCGACATCGTGTAGAAGTGCCGCTCCCCCGGATGCACCTCGTTCGTCTGCAGGAACATCGTCTTGCGATCGCTCGAGAGCTGGGCGTTCGTGACTTCCCACTTGCCGGACGTGAGCGGCCGGGCCGTGGGCGACGAGGCCGTGACGTCGAGCGAGTACAGGTGCAGGTAGCTGGTCTTCTCTGAAAGGAACAGGAAGCGCCGGTTATCGGGCAGCCACGCGATGCCGCCGTTGCCGCCGGCGACAGCTCCCTCGCGGATCCACGCCTCGTCGTGCTGCGCGTCGAGCACGGTCGCCTTGCCCGTCGCCGGATCGACCGTCACGAACCAGCGGTCCTTGTTGTCGAGCGATCGCACCGTGATTACGGTCCGCGATCCGTCGTCCGAAGGCTCGGGCGCGCTCCAGTTGAGGAGGCGCGGCGCATCAGGATCGGACGGCTTGGCCTTGCGCTCGCTGCCGGCGAACGCGGAGGCATCCGCCCAGACGGTCTTGTCTTCTTTGAGGTCGAGTACGGCGAGCAGCCGGCGCGCCTGCACGTCGCCGACGTTGGTGCGGCCGGGAATCATCTCGGGGTACGCCGACTCGGTCACGTAGTTGGGCGTCTCCTGTCCGCGCGCGGTGCCGTCGGGGCGCTCGCTCACGCCGACCCAGACGTACCGTTCGTCGGCGGAAAGCTGGAGGTCGGCCAGCGTCTGGCGCTCGCCGAGCGTGAAGCGCGCAATCGGCGGTGGCGTCGGCGTGGTGCCCGTGTTCCCGCCGCGGCCACCGCGGCCGGCGCGAGCGGTTTCCTCGCGCTGTTCGGCCTGGCGTTTAATGAAGTCGATCAGGTTGCGCTCCTGCTCGCGAAGGAGCCGCTGCACTTCGGTGTCGCCGCCGGTCGCCTGTCCGCCGGCTCCCCCGCCCCCACGACCTGCTCCGCCGCCGCTCGCGATGACATCCGTCAACTGCGCGAACGGGATCTCGCCGGAGCCGTCGAGCGAGACCAGGAACAGGTTGCCGTCGCGCATGAACGTGACGGCGGTGTCATTGCGAATCCACCGTGGCGCGCTCTCCGCGCCCGCCGTGCGCGTCAGGAACCGGCGCGCGCTGGTCGCGGTGTCGTAGACGATGATGTCGCCGTTCTCTGCGGAGAGCAGGCGGCGCCGCGCGCGATCGAAGCGCCCGTTTTGCGGCAGGTCGAGCGTGCGCGCCTCCTCGGTGGACATCGCCCGCAGACCGCTGCCGTCCCGGTTGACGGCGTAGGTGGACGACCGCGGATCGGCGGCCTTCTGCCAGGAGAAATAGACCTTGTCGGAGCCCTTCGACCAGCGCACCACCGACGGCGGCGTGCCGACGAGCTTGGGCCCGCGCATGATGCTGTCCACGGTCAGCATGGCGGCCGGGGTGCCGGGCGCGGGTGCGGGTGAGGGCCGCTGGGCGGCAAACAAAGTGGTCGCGGCGGCAGTCAAAAGGGCGGCAAGCAGCGTACGGCGCATGGTTTGCACTCTCAGCACGGGGTTGAAGTGGGCGCGCGGTATTGGCGTCTCAATCGAGCCGCGCGTCCGGCCAGCGGGACGTTTTGGTCCCGGAAACGAGAAAACCCGGCCGATAGTATATCCGTCTGATTCAGAAGGCCTGCGGAACGGACCCGCGGCCTCGGACACCTGACGTGAAGAGCCTGTCGTGATGAGGATGATGAGCATGACGAACCTGACATGGAAGCGGATATCGCGTCGTGGCCTGGCGGCGGCGTTGGCCGTCGCGGCCGTCGCCCACGTGCCGGTGCGGGCGCAGCAAACCGCCGTGCCGCCCCTGCCCCCCGCCGCGCAGCAGGCCGCGCCGGGCCCGACCGGGCCCGCGCTCCCGCTGACGATGAACGACGCGGTGGCGATGGCGCTCGAGTTCAACCTGGGCCTCAAGGCCGACCGGCTGGATCTCGACATCGCGACCAACG
>JANOGJ010000563.1:0-3043 GCA_031405995.1 Acidobacteriota bacterium | reverse complement strand
GTCGGTCGGACCCCTGGCACCGATCAGGCGCTTTCTGTGGAAAACAGGTACGACCCCTTATCTATTCTCTATATATCGCCCCCGCGACGAGGCTCGCAGCCAGCGTCACGATGAGTGACAGCGCCGCGCTCCGCATGAACGCGTCCTGCACGAAGATGCCCATCGACATGAAGCCGACGAGCACGACCGTGATCGCCAGGAACAGCACCAACCCCGCGAGACACGCGGTGGCCGGCCCGGGGCCGAACCGCGGGCGTATGGCCGCGTACGTGAAGGCGATCAGCAGCCCGTACAGGAAGTCCACGACGATCCAGGTGACCATCGACGACTCCATCGCGCCCTGATCGAGGCCCAACCGCGTCGCCAGGTTGGACATGTCCTCCTTCAGGAGGTACTCGTTGATGACGAAGTCGCCCGCGTTCGCCACGATCCCGGCGGCGAGGCCGCCGAGGATCACTCTGCCGACGTTGATGCCCGCCATGGGTGAGACTCCTTGTTAACTAATCAACTGGTCAACTGGTCAATGACCCGATGCAATGGCCCAATGACCCCATGCAATGGCCAATAGCTCAATGGCCAATGATCAATGACCGCCGCCTCCGCCACGATTTCCTGTTGGGGCGGCGGCTTTCTCCTTGTCGGCGCGGTCCTTGAGGCGCAGGTCGATGTGCTCCTGCATCTTCAGGCGCGGGATGCCGTACTCCAGCCAGTCCGGCGCCGACGCGCCCTTCAGGTAGTGGTCGAAGAATTCCTTCATCCGCACCGTGTAGTCCTGCTGGTTGGCCGGGCGCGCGAGGCCGTGATTCTCGCCCGGGTACTCCAGCATGATCACCGGCTTCTGCATCCGCCGCAGCGTGTTGTAGTACTCAACGCCCTGCGTGAAGTCGACGGCGCCGTCCAGATCGTTGTGAAGAATGATGAGCGGCGTCGTGACGTTCTTCGCATGCGCGACCGGCGAATTGCGCGTGTAGGCCGCCCACTGCTCCCACGGCCCGCCGGTGAACCGGCCCTGGCTGCTCTCGAAAATCGCGCCGTTCGTCCCGCCGCTGTTCTTGTAGATGATCGAGTACATGCTGATCATGTTCGTCAGCGGCGCGCCGGCGATCGCCGCCGCGAAGATGTTCGTCTGCGTGATCGTGTGCGCCGTCTGGTAGCCGCCCCACGAGTGGCCGTGCAGCCCCACGCGCTTCGGATCGACGACGCCCGTCTTGACCGCCGCCTGAACGGCCGGCACCAGCGCCCAGACCGCCGACATGCCCGGATCGTTGATGTAGTACTTGATGTCGGGCTGCAGTACCGCGTAGCCATTACTTGTATAGGCCTGACGGCTGAAGCCGTTGGCGGTCGGCCGGCCGTACTGATGATGGCCCGCCGTCAGCCGCTCGTAGATATAGACCAGCATCGGATACTGCTTGCCCTTCTCGTAGTTCGCGGGCAGGTACAGCGACGCCTGCAGCTTCTCGCCCTTCGCGTTCACGTAGTCGATGAGCTGCGCGCCCGATGACCAGAGGTACTTCTCCGTCTCGGCCGACGTGTCCACGATCTTCCGCCCGGTGGCGAGCGACCCATCCGTGATGTAGATGGCCGTCGGCGACGTCGACGTCTCGCGGCTGTACATCCAGACGTCAGCCTTCTCCGCCTTCGTGAGCCGGCTGATCGCCGCATCGTCCGACAGCAGCACCTTGATCCCGGTCTGGCCGGGATCCAGCACGCCGTACATGGCGCGCTTCGTCCACTCCGCCATCGCCGAGAAATACTGCCGTTTCGAGAGGTCGATGCCGCGCTCATCGGGGTCGATCCGCAGCCGGCTCTGGTAGCGAATCTGGTCCTTCCGGCCGTTCACCGTGATGTTCACGGCCGTGCCGCCCGCGGCCACCGGCACCTTCCAAATGTCCCACCGATCCGAGATCAGCACCGACGCGTTGTCGGACGTCCAGCCGATGACTGACGTCGGCGGATCGACGATGTTGTGGTCGTCCTCGACGTTGACGAAGCTCGCCGGCAGGCCCATCGTGATGTTGCGCACCGTGCCCGACTCGATGTCGTAGACGTGGAAGTGCTTGTCCTCGTAGTAGAGGTACTTGTTACCGTCCGGAGACTGCGCGTTGCCCCAGCGAAGCTTCTTCTTGATGACCTTCTTCTGGCCCGTCTTCATGTCCACGGAGTAGATGTCGCGGAAGGTCTGGCCGTCCAGGTTGCCCTGCAGTTCGTAGGCGTCGTTCGTCGTGCCGATGGCGAAGCGGCCGCGGCCCGTCACGACGAGGTCCTGCACTTCGTCGTCGGCCAGGCGGACCATCTTCTTGTCGTCCGAACGGTACAGCGTCACGTAGTTGAACGCGCGGTCGGCCGCCTCCTGCACTTCCTGCTGCGACTGGAGGCGCGGGTCCTTGTAGTGCCAGATCACGAGGTTCGGCCGCTCGGTCGTGTCGTCGCCCGCGCCGGCGGGACCTGCTCCCCTGGCGCCTTCGCCAGCTCCGCCGGCCTCGGCGGGGTCGGCGGCGCCGCGGCCGCGGCCCGCGGGCGGCGGCACCTTCGTCAACGGCGCGATCCCGAAGATCATCGCGTCACGGCTTTCGGTCCACGTCGGCGATCGATTGCCGCTCACCGACATGCCGGCCGGAAACGACTTGTCCTCGGACGGATCGTAGGTCGTCTTCGCCGGCGTGCTCTTCCCGAAGCCCGTGAACCCGACGACCGCGAACATCCGCTCGCGGTATTGCCGGTCGTCCTTGCCCTTGAGCAGCGCGAGCGCGTCGCCTTCCTGCGTCCAGGTCATCCGCTCGTAGAACGACGAGCTCGTCTCGAGCGGCGTGATGGCGCCCGTCTGCATGTCGCGGATCTGGACGCCGTTGCCGATCTGGTCGGCCGCGTCGATCACGAGCGCGAGGTACCGGCCGCTCTTGTTGAACCCGAACTCGGAGACGTTGCCGATGCTCAGTTCCGATCCTGTCGCGAGCTCGCGCAGGATCAGGTCGGTGCCGCGCGGGCGCGTGTCGCGGGGCGCGTCAGCAGCGGCGCCGCCGCGGCCGCCGCCCCGCCCGCC
>JANOGJ010000530.1:0-5009 GCA_031405995.1 Acidobacteriota bacterium | reverse complement strand
GTCGGTCGTCGGCTACACGCCGAGGACCGTCGAGCTTCGCTTATCCAACCTGATGGCCTTTGATGCCGTTGCGCAGGGCAACTGGGGCTGTCTGCCCGAGCACTACCCGGCGGTGGTCGACATGGCGCTGTCGGGCCGGATCGCGCTCGAGCCCTTCATCGACCGCCGGCCCCTCGCGTCCATTAATGAGGTCTTCGCCGAGCTGCATGGCGGCTCGGCACGCGGCCGCATCGTGCTCATTCCGGAGGCGTGACGCCATGACGTTCAAGGACCACAACCTGACCGCTCCCGCCGACCGCGCCGGTCTGCGCTACGAAGAAACGCCGCTGGCGGGCCCCGAGGGCGCACCCGTGCCGGGGCTCCACACCGTCCGCATCACGCTCGACAACCCGTCGCAGCTGAACTCGTACACGACGGACATGGTCAAGGGCGTCATTCTCGGGATGCGGCGCGCCTCGAACGACCGCGGCGCCGTGGCCGTGGTGTTCACGGGCAGCGGCACGCGCGCCTTCTGCACCGGCGGCAACACCGCGGAGTACGCCGAGTACTACGCGGGACGGCCGGAGGAATACCGGCAATACATGCGGCTCTTCAACGACATGGTGAGCGCGATTCTGATGTGCGACAAGCCGGTCATCTGTCGCGTGAACGGCATGCGCATCGCCGGCGGACAGGAGATCGGCATGGCTTGCGACTTCACCGTCGCGCAAGACCTCGCGGTCTTCGGACAGGCCGGCCCCCGCCACGGTTCAGCCCCCGACGGCGGAAGCACGGACTTCCTACCGCTCTTCGTCGGCATCGAAGCGGCAATGGAGAGCTGCACGCTGTGCGAGCACTGGAGCGCCTACAAGGCCGCGCGGCTCGGCCTCGTCACGAAGGTCGTGCCGGCACTCCGAATCGGCGGCCACTTCGTGCCGAACCCGCTCGTCACGACCGACCGCTGGGTTGAGGACGGCCAGGTCGTCTACGGCGAGTTCAAGGTCGGCGAGGCGCGGACTGCCGCCAAACACGAACTGGACGCCGGCGCCATCGACCTGTCGAAGCTCGATCACGCCGTCGACGAACTCGTCTTCAAACTGGCCAACACGATGCCAGGTTGCCTGGCCAAGACGATCGAGAGCGTGCGCAAACACAAGCTCGAACATTGGGATCGGAACCGCGAGAGCAACCGCGCGTGGCTGGCGCTCAACATGATGACCGAGGGGCGCGCGGGCTTCCGCGCCTTCCACGAGGGCAGCAAGACCTGCCGCGAGGCGGACTTTCTGCTGCTGCGGCGACGTCTGGCCGAGGGCGCGGATTGGAACGACGCGCTGACGGAAGAAGTGCTGGCGCGAGCACATGGGCAGGCGCATGCCTAAGGGCGTCGTCGAACCGCGAGTCACGATCCGCACGCTCGCCGCGCGCGACCTGGCCGGCGTCATTCGCATCGACGCCATCCACACGGGCGCCGCCCAGCCCGTCTACTGGAAGCGGATCTTCAAGGAAGCGCTCTCGCGCGGCCGGGACCGCGTGCGCGTTGGCCTGGCCGCCGAGACGAACGGCGCGCTCGCCGGGTTCCTCTTCGGCGACGTCCGCGCGTTCGAGTTCGGCTCCGAGCCGTGCGGTTGGATCCTCGAAGTCGGCGTCGATCCCCGCCATACACGCCAGGGCATCGCCAGCGCGCTGCTCGAGGAAGCCTGCCGTCGCCTCCGCGCGTCGGGCATCGTCACCATCCGCACGATGGTCCGGCGCAACGACGTGCCGGTGCTGACGTTCTTTCGCACGAACGGGTTCGCCGGCGGTCCCTACGTGCAACTCGAACTCGTGGACTCACCGCGCCTGGCCGCCAGGCCTCGAGGAGACATTGATGGCTGATCTCGTGCGCGTCGACGCTCTGGATGACGGCGCCTTCTGGCGCGTCACATTTGGCGCGGCCAAGGGCAACATCCTCGACCGGCCGACGATGAAGGCGCTGGGGAGGGTGTTTCATCAGGCGCGTACGGCGCCGGCGGTGAAGGGCGTGTGTCTGGCGGGCGCCGGGTCGGACTTCTCGTTTGGCGCCTCCGTCCAGGAGCATCTGCCCGGCGAGGTCCCGGCGATGCTGGCGGACTTCCGGCGGCTGGTGCTCGATCTGATGGACAGCGGCGTCCCGGTGGCGGCCGCGGTTCGCGGCCAGTGTCTGGGCGGCGGTTTGGAGCTGGCGAGCGTGTGCCATCGCATCTTCGCCAGCGCCGAGGCGAGACTCGGCCAGCCCGAGATCGCGCTCGGGGTCTTCGCGCCCGTCGCGTCGATCGTGCTGCCGGCGCGCATGGGCCGCGCGCACGGCGAGGACCTCTGCCTGACCGGACGCCTCATCTCGGCCGCCGAGGCCAGGACCATGGGCCTCGTCGACGAGATCGCCGCGGACCCGGCGGAAGCCGCGCTCGCGTGGATGCGCGCGCACTTTGCGGGGCGATCCGCATCCAGCCTGCGGTTCGCGGTCCGCGCCGTCCGGGCCGATCTGGCGAACAAGATTCGGACCGAGCTGCCGGGGCTCGAGTCGAGTTACGTCGACGGTCTGATGAACACGCGCGACGCCGTTGAAGGGCTGACGGCGTTTCTCGAGAAGCGCCGCCCGGTCTGGAGGAACGAATGACGTCCGCCTCGCCGCTCGCGACGCTCACGGCCAGGGCCGAGGCGCTCTATCGCGACTACCGGCTCGGCGCCGTGCGCGAGTGGAAAGCGCGAACCGGCGGCCCGGCGGTCGGCTACATGCCGATCTACGTCCCGTGTGAGCTGCTGCACGCGCAGGGCGTGTTGCCCGTCGGCCTCATGGGCGCGCGCGACGACCTCGAGATCATCAAGGGCGACGCGTACTACCAGTCCTACATCTGCCACATCCCGCGCAGCACGATCGAGCTGGGCCTGAACGGCAGCCTCGATTGCCTCGACGGCCTGCTGTTTCCCGCCATCTGCGACGTCATCCGCAACCTCTCCGGCATGTGGCAGATGCTCTTTCCCGGCAAGCTCGTGCGCTACCTGGACGTGCCGCAGAACTTCGACCCGGCGATCGGCGGGCAGTTCTACCGGCACGAGCTCGAGGAACTGTCGGCGGCGCTCGTGTCGATTGGCGCGAAGCCGTACGACCCCGCGGCGCTCACCCGGTCCATCGGCGTCTACAACACGCTGCGCCGGCTCGTCCGCGATCTGTACACGCTCCGCCAGATGGCGCCCTGGAAGGTGCCGACGTCCGAGCTGTATTTGGTCCTGCGCGCGAGCCTCGTGCTGCCTGCCGAGGAAGCCATCGCGATGCTCGAGGAGTACCGCTTGCTCGTGCAGGCCGCCGACGATCGCCAGCCGCTCGATCAAGCGCGCGTTCTGCTGACCGGCTCCTTCTGCGAGCAGCCGCCCATCGGCCTCATCCGCACCCTCGAGCGCTCCGGCTGCTACATCGTCGACGACGACTTCGTGCAGATTCACCGGTTTCTGCGGTCGGATGTGGCCGTGGACGGCGATCCGCTGGAGAACCTGGTGCTCGCGTTTCTCACGGACGCTGTCGCGAGCCCGACGCGCTACATCGACGAAGGCGAGAAGGGGACGGAGCTGGTCGGCCGTATCCGCGCGAGCGGCGCCGAGGGCGTGGTCTTTTGCGCGCCCAGCTTCTGCGATCCCGCGCTGCTCGACCAACCCATGATGGTCCACGCCGTCGATCGCCAGAAAGTGCCGTGGACCGCGTTCAAGTACTCGGAAAACACCGGTCAGTTCCAGGTCATCCGCGAGCAGGCGGGCACGTTCGCCGATTCGATCAAACTCTGGAGCGAAGCATGAGCGCAAAGACACCCGCGGCGCCGGCGCAGAAGGACGAAAGTCAGGTCCGCCAGAAGGAGATGATCGCGCGGCACTTCGACCGGCTGGCGGCGGCGCCCGACACCGGCGAGAAGAGCGCGTACACGTTCGTGCCGGGCAACCTCACCGAGTTGCTGCTGTCGTTCGACCTCCTGCCCGTGCTGCCGGAGATCAACGCGCTGCAGTCGGCGATGCGCGGCAAGACGGCCGAGTACATCGCGATTGCCGAGAAGCTCGGGCACTCCGAGGACGTCTGCACCTACGTCAAAAGCGACATCGGGATGATGAAGTCGGGCAACATCGGGCCGACGGGGCAGCGGCTGCCGGCGCCCGATGTGCTGCTCCTCTCGTACACGGGCTGTTTCACGTTCATGAAGTGGTTCGAGCTGCTGCGCGAGGAGTATCACTGCCCGGTCGCGATGCTCCACGTGCCGTATCAGCCGGAGGGCAAGATCACGCCGTCGATGCGCGACTACGTCGTGAAGCAGCTCAAGGCCGAGATCATCCCGACGCTCGAGCGCATTTCCGGCAAGGCGTACGACGAGGACAAGCTCAAGGCGCACATGCGGCTCGCGGCGCGCGCCGAGGACGACCTCGTGTGGGTGCTGCAATCCGCGAAGCACCGGCCCTCGCCGATCGACGCCTACTTCGGCGCGGTCTATTACGTCGGGCCCATCTTCAGTTCGTTCCGCGGCACTCCCGAAGCGGTCGGGTACTACCAGGCGCTGCGCGCGGAGATCGAGGAGCGAATCGCGCAGGGGAAGGGGCCGGTCACGCCCGACGGCGACATGGAGCGCGAGCGCTTCCGTGTGGTCGTCGAAGGCCCGCCCAACTGGACGAGCTTCCGCCAGTTCTGGAAGATGTTCTCGGACGAAGGGGCCGTGGCGGTCGCGTCCACCTACACGAAGGTGGGCGGCGTGTACGACGCGGGGTTCCGGCACGACGCGGATCGGCCGCTCGAATCGCTGGCCGAGTACTGCCTGGGCTGCTACACGAACCTGGGCCTGCCGACGCGCATCGACCTCATCACCAAGTACGTCAAGGAGTACGAGGCCGACGGTTTCCTCATCAACTCGGTCAAGAGCTGCAATTCGTTCAGCGCCGGCCAGCTCCACATCATGCGCGAAGTCGAGCAGCGGTCCGGCCGGCCCGGCGGCTTCATCGAGAGTGATCTCGTGGACCCGCGGTACTTCTCAGCGGCCAAC
>JANOGJ010000528.1:0-4856 GCA_031405995.1 Acidobacteriota bacterium | reverse complement strand
CTGTGGAAAACAGGTACGACCCCTTCTATCGCCGGAACAACGGACGAGTCAGGCAGGTCGGCCCGCCGCCGCCCTTGAGGCTGATTTCCGCGCCAGGATAAACCTGCACCGCCGCCCCCGCGCGCTCGATCAGAGCCCGGGTGCGCGGGCTCCCGGCCACCATGACGCATTCGCGCGGCGCGATCGCCAGAACATTCGCGCCCATCGACGCGAACTCCTCGTCAGGAACTTCCACGAGCCGCATCCCCCGCTCGAGCAGCCGCTCGCGCAGCACCACCGGCATCAGCGGGGAATACACGACCGCGAGATCGTGGTCCACGGGACTGAGCACCGACATCAGGTGGAACACGTCGCCGGCGCCGCGCCAGTGCGGCAATTGGGCGACCACGACCTCCACCATCCCGCCGACGATCGCGCCGAACTGCCGGATGCCCTCGTCATTCGTCCGATAGCCCCGCCCGACGACGACCGTTCGCCCGTCGAGCCACACGACGTCACCGCCCTCGAGCCGGCCGGGCTTCCGAATCTCACCGGCGACCGGAATCCCCCACCCGCGGAGCGCGGCGCCCTGCGCGGCCGGTTCCCACGCGCGCTGCGCCTTCCCCATGCTGCACAGCACCACGCCCTGGGCGCAGACGACCGACGCATCGCGCGCATAGATGGAATCGAGACCCGTGCCCTGCGCCGCCGGGAGCAGCCGTATCTTGGCGCCCGCGGACGTGATGGTCTCGATGAACTGATCGTATTACTCGATCGCCCGGCCGACGTCGGGCGCGGACGTGAACCCGAGCGCGCGCCACTCGGCCGCGACCGCTGGCGCGCCGCCAAACGCCTCCTGCGCGTGCTTGAGCAGGAACTCCGCGACGACGCCGACCTCCGACAACGCGACCGGCGGAGGACTCATGCGGCGGACACCGGCGCGCGGCGGCTCGCCATCCAGAAGTACACCGGCAAGCCGGCCAGGAGCAACGCCATCCCCCAGATGAGCACTTCCGTGCCGGCGCCGGCGATGGCGACAATTGAATAGATGACGGCGAGCGCGGCGACGACCCGCGCGCCATGTCCGGCGCGGGCGCCACGCGACACCGTGCCGTCCCGGGACAGCAGCGCCGCCAGGGAACAGAACAAATACGGCACGAGCGTGCTGAGCGTCGCGAGCAGGATCATCCGCGTGAAGAGCGAGACCAGATCGCGCTGCTCGAGAACGGGCGTGAGCCGCGCCTCGGCGTAGTCCACGACGAGGAGCAGCGTGCTCAGCGCCGCGCCGATGACCATCCCGTCGCCGGCGTGCCCCGCGACGACCGCCGGGCGAACATCGCCGGGAACAACCCGTCGGCCGCCATCGCCATCGGCATCTGCCCGACCATGAGGGTCCAGCCGTTCAGCGCGCCGAGACACGACACCGCGGCGCCGATCGCCACGAACGCCGCCAAGCCGTTCCCGCCGAGCGTGCGCGCGGCGTCGGCAAACGGCGCCGTGGTCTTCACGAGCACGTCCGTCGGGACCAGACTCATGACGCCGACCGTGCTGATGACATACACGGCGGCGGCGGCGACGGTGCCGACGACGGTCGCGAGCGGAATCAGCCGGCGCGGGTCGCGCACCGACGACGCCGGAATCGTCGCGCACTCGAGCCCGAGAAACGCCCACAACGTGAGCGTGACGACGGCCATCAAATCGCCGCCGAGCGCCGGCAGGCCAGCCGGCGCCGTCACGGTGAACGCGGCCGGATCAAAATAAATAATGCCCGCGATGCCCACAAGCGCGAGCGGCAGCACCTTGATCACTGTCGTCACGACTTGCACCCGGCCGGCGACGCCGATGCCGCGCACGTTGACGATGGTGAACAGCCAGATGGCCGCAATGGCGAGGATGGCGGCCGAGCCCTTGGCGCGGACCACCCAAGGCAGGAACGGATCAAGGTAGCCGACGAAGGCGACAGCCAGCGCGGCGTTCGTGCACCACGTGGAGACCCAGTAGCCCCAGCCGACGAGGAAACCGGCCAGATCGCCGAACGCCCGCCGCGTATACGCATACGGACCGCCGGCGGCCGGATTGGCGCGCGCGAGCCGCGCGAACACGAGCGCGAGCAGCACGCTGCCGCCTGCCGACACGCCCCAGCCGGCGAGGCTCAGGCCGCCGTACGGAGCCAGCGAGGCGGGCAGCAGGAACACGCCCGATCCGATCATGTTGCCGACGACGAGCGCGACCGCCGTCCAGAACCCGATCTCGCGTCCGGGTGGCGTCATCCGATGGACTTACCGAACCGGCCGGTTGACGGTGAACACCGCCGCGTACTCGCGGTCGTCCCAGCGCAGCTTGAGCACGCCGCCGCCGTCGGGGCGCGTGTCGATGGCGAACGTCATGAGCTCCACCGGCGTGGCGAGGCGGGTCAGCGTCATCGGCACGCGGCCGAGATCGCGATCCGGACGGTACTCGGTGTGAAAGAGGTTCGTCTCGCCGTTGATGATGAGCGAGAACGTCGGATCGCCGGGCAGCGTGTAGATCGTGTGATCGCCGGCCGGCACGACGAGCGATCCGAAGGTGAGCGGCGCGCTGGTCGTGAGGACGGTGCCCTCGTCGGCGCCCGGCATCCACCAGCGATTCCACGGCACCAGGGCGCCCCAGATGGCGCGATCGCGTTTGGAAGGCTGTCCGTACTCGATCGCGATGCGCGCGCCGTCGACGACGGTCGAGAGCACGGTCCTCAAACTGCGCCGCTCCGTCGCCGGATGGCGGGGCGGACGGACGGCGTGGATGAACTGGGCGATCGCCGCCGGCACTTCCGCCGCCACCGGTAACGCGGGATCGCTGTAGCTCGCCGCATTCTTCGCGGGATCAAAGGGCGCCATTTTGAGCACGTGGTTCATGCCGTCGATGATCCGCAGCGTCGCATCGGGCCGCGCCGCCTTCAGCGCCTGCGCCTCGGTGACCGCCACCTGCAGGTCCGTCGTGCCCTGAATCAGCAGCGTGGGCGCCTTGAGGCGGGCGATTTCATCGGAGGGCGTGTAGGCGAACCAGGACATCAGGTATGGCTGGATGCCCGGCCGGTAGAGGCTCGCCAGCACCGGCGGGACCGGCTCGCTCGTCCTGCCCGCTTCGAGCGCCTTCAGAATGGTCTCGCTCGCCTCCCACAGCGCCGGTGGCGATGAGAGTTGCGGCCGCAGCTGATCCCTCAACACGTCGGACGCCCGGCGCGCGACGCCCGCAAGCGACACGAACGCATCCGCCCGTGCCGCCCGCGCCGCCAGCATGCCGAGGAGCGAGCCTTCGCTGTGCCCGATGACCGCCACCTTCGAGAATCGCGCGTCGTTCCTCAGCCGCGTGATCCAGGCGGAGGCGTCGCTCACGTAGTGCTCGAACCGCAGATCGGACTCCCTGAGGTCCTTCACCATGCTCGCCGGCAGCCCGCGCTTGTCGTACCGAACCGACGCGACGCCCTGAGCCGCCAGCGCCTCCGCGAGCATGCGGTACGCGTTGTTCTTGCCCGGAAGCGCCGGCGAGTTGCCGTCGCGATCGGTCGGGCCCGATCCGGCGATGATGAGCGCGACCGGAACCTGTCCGGCGGGCTGCGCCGGCATCAGCAGCGTGCCGGCGATCTTCCCGCCGGCGATCGGAATCTCGATGGGCGTGCCCAAGTCCGCCTGCGCCGGGCCCTGCCCCACTCGCGCCGCCGCGATCACGTCGAGACCCGCGTCGAACTCGCGAATCGCGTGGACCATCGTCTCGACCGCCCGCACGTAGAACGCGTGGGTCATCGTCTCGTAGTCGTCGGTGGCCTTGTGATGCTGGCTGAAGTCCTCCACGCCGAAGTAGAGGCACGGAATCTTCGCCTCGCAGAAGGCATAGTGATCGGAATCGCGCGTCCAGTCCTCGACACCGCGCGCGGCCGGATCGTCATGGCCCATCACGAGCTTCACCGGCGCGCGGGCGGCGACGCGCTCGATAAAGGGTTTGAGGAACGGCTGCGGGCGCGTGCCGGCGACGTAGAGCGTGTCGGCGGGATCGCGCCCGATCATGTCCATGTTGAGATTGAGCATGAGGGCCGCCGCGTCGACCGGCGGCTTCTGCACGAAGGCGCGCGCGCCCTCGAGGCCGGACTCCTCGGCATCGAGCGCGGCGAGGATGATCGAATTGCGCGGCCGGGCCGCCTGAAAATGCGCCGCCAGGGCGAAGAGCGCCGCCGTGCCCGACGCGTTGTCGTTGGCGCCGTTGTAAATCCCGGTGCTGCCCTCGCCGATGTGGTCGTAGTGCGCCGTGACGACGATGTAGCGGGCGGGGCTGACCGTGCCCTGGATGCGGCCCACGACATTCGCCGCCGGCGCCCCGCCGCTCTTCGGCGAGCGCAGCGTGAAGGGCTGCTCGTACGACGCGCCGAACGGCGCCACGCCGGACGCCTTGAATCGCTCGACGACGTACGCCCGCGCCTTGAGGCCGCCGGGCGTGCCGGCCCGGCGTCCCTGCATGTCATCCGCTGACAGCACGCGCAGGTCCCGCAGCAGCTGCGCCGCGTCGAACAGGTCGCTGCGGACCGCTTGCGCGCGGGCCACCGAAAGTCCGCCGACGGCGGCCATCACGACCGCGCCGATCGCCAAGCCTCGCCTCATGCGTCAGAGGATATACTGGCGCGCTCCTCGCTCAGGAGTTGGGGAACATAAATGCGGCGACGTGATTTCGTGACGGGTGTGGTCACCGGTGTCGTGGGTGCGGCGGCCGGCAGGGTCGCGTGGGACCGATTCGGGCCGTCCCGGCCGGCCGGTGGCATGCTGCCTGAAGACGCGCGCGTGAGTTTTTCCCAGCAGGGCGAAGACATCGTCCTGTACCACGCGCTGCGCGACGTGCTGAAAGTCGAGCGC
>JANOGJ010000451.1:0-2849 GCA_031405995.1 Acidobacteriota bacterium | reverse complement strand
TGCTCGATGAGCTGCGACGTGACCGCGACCGCGGCGGCGAGTGACGCCCGTCTACCTTGAATCGTCCGCCGGCCTGGCCTGGCTGTTCGGGGAGCCACAAGGTCAGCGCAGGAGAGTGAGAACGGCCCTAGCAGCGTTTCCCGTACCCGGCGTACCCGGCGTACCTGAAAAAACCCGGCCGGACGCGAGTCCGGCCGGGCCTGTGACGTGCAGCGGCCGGGCTGAAGCCCGGCCGCTCAGTGTGGACTTACCAGGTGATCCGGGTCACGAGCTGGATCACGCGTGCGGTGGTCGCACCGGTCACCGCACCGATTTCATAGTTCGTCGGGAGGGTCACATTGTTGCCCATTCCGGTGACCGGCACGTAGTTCACGAAGTTGAAGGCATTCAGCATCTCGATGCGGAACTCCGCGCGCGTGCGCCCGGCGATGGGCACCTGCTTCATGACGCTGATGTCGACTTCCCTGAACATCGGACCGCGTATGATCAGACTGCGAACGCCGCACTCGCCGTAGTCGTTCGAGATGGTCTCGATGCAGTCGGCGCCGCTGGCCGGTGCGAAGTACTTCCCGGACGGCGCCCCGAGCGCGCCGTAGCCGTTGGCCGATGTCGCGCTGATGCTGAAGGCCTTGATCGTCTCGTCGATGATCGCCTGCGGCAGCATGAAGACGCGCTGGGTCTCGTTGATCCGGAGCTTGTAGAGGTCGTTCCACAGCTCCTTCGCGTCGAAGCCCACCATCCGCACGTTGCCGAAGTCGACGAGCCGTCCGCTCTGGATGCGCATGTTGCCGTGGATTTGCCACCCGCCGGCGATCCGGTCCATGACCGGACCGAAGTCGGTGCCCCAGCGCTTGCCGCGCCCGATCGGCAGCTCGAACACCCAGTTGAGCTTGACCGCGTGGGTGACTTCGCCCTCGCCGCCGGACTGTCGCAGCGACTCCCGCGGGACGCGGAAGGAGTACCGCTGCGAGGCGGTCGCGACGCCGTAGACGTAGTTGGTCTGGAACTGGAACCCGTTCGCCAGCCGGCGGCGGAGTTCCATCTGAATCGAGTTGTAGTCGCTGAACCCGCCGTTGCCGGTGATGTTGGCCCCGCCGAGGTAGTTGGGGTTGGCCAGCAGGAAGTTCGACGGCAGCCCGGCCGTGAGCGCGAACGCGCGCCGCGCCGGGTCGTCGTCGAGCGAGTTCGCCGCCCCGAACGGGTTCGGGTTGCGCTGCGCCAGCGGGTTCACGAACGTCGAGTTGGTCCAGTTCCCGCCCGTGTACGACGCCGCGCTCCCCGAGTTCGTGAGGCCCGTGAAGTACCCCAGGTAGATCGGGAGCGGCGACGTGCCGGTGCCCGGCCCGCGGTACGCGAAGGAGCACGCCGCGCCGACGCAGCCCGACGCGATGTGCGCCTGGAGGTTCGCCTGCGCGAGCTTGAACTCGTTCAGGAACCCGTTCTCGTGGATGTTGATCTCGTTCAGGTTGTACGTGGCCAGCAGATCGCGGCTGCGCGTGCCGACGTACCGCACCTCAAGCGCCATGTTCCGCGTCAACCCCCGCTGCAGGCCGATCGTGTACGAATCGGCGTACGGCACCTGCAGGTTCGGCGCGAACGTGCTGACGTCACCCGTGATCACGTCGGAGAGCGGGTAGATCGGCGACTCCGGGAACGACGCGGGTGTCACCGGGTTGCGGAGCAGCAACGGCAGCGCGCCGAGGTTGCCCAACCCTTCCGTGCGGTTGGCGGTGATGAGAATCCCCGGGTTCGCGTTGTAGACACCCGTGAAGTTCGTCATGCCTTCGCGGTTGAACGACCGGGACCACCCGCCGCGGATGGCGAAGTCACCCGGCTGTCCCATCAGCGTCCGCAGGAACCCCGAACTCGCGCTCGGCGTCCAGTTGACGCCGAAGCTCGGCGCCCAGTTGTTCATGTCGGTGTCGTAGGCGCTCGTGCCCGACGCCAGCTGCGTGAACACGGTCGTCGCCGTTGACCCCGGCAGGAAGCCCGGCCTGAACAAGTTGCACTTGTCGACCGTGGGCTGGCTGGCGTCGCACCCATCCGCGTATCCCGACGGACCCCACACACCCTCGAGGTTCGTCGTCGAGTACAGGCTGTTCGCCGCCGAGAACGGCATCTGCAGTTCGTAGCGGAGACCGTAGTTGATCGTCACGTTCGGGCGGGCGCGCCACGAGTCCTGCACGTAGAAGCCCGCGTCGCGCAGCTGACCACGCTGAAGCCGGGCGCCTTGGTACACATACTTGCCCGTGGCCTCATCGAGGCCCGCGTTGCCGGTGACCTGGCTGACGCTGCCGACGAGCGTGGCGTAGTACTGCCGCGCGGCGGTGAGTTGCGCCCCCGAAGCCCCTGGGAAGTTCGTGGTGTTGAATATCGCGCGGGCGGGATCGGAGGTGACGACGTCGAACGCGATCGACGGCACCGTCGTCTGGTTCTTCAACCAGATATCCACTTGCGTCATCGATCCGCCGAACGTGATGCTGTGGTTCCCGCGGAGCCAGGTGACCGTGTCCTCGATGAGCATCGTGGACGCGTTCCGCGACTGCGCGTTGGGCCCAGGGCTGGCGTTCGAGATGCCCGCGGCGCTGATGCCGAGCTGGAAGCCCTTCTGGTTGGCCACGGATCCGTTCCACAAGCCGGCGTCGAACTGCTCTTTGAAGAACTCGACCGGCGCGCCGCTGTAGCCGATGCGGAGTTCGTTGACCATGTCGCCGGGCAGCGTCGACCGCAGCGCCGTGCTCAGCTGAATGCGGGTCGACGTTTGCGACCCGAACACTGGAAACCCAGGGAACGCCGGCTCGAGGCCATTCAGCGTATCCGGCACCGAACTGAACGTGTGCCAGTTCAGC
>JANOGJ010000410.1:0-4241 GCA_031405995.1 Acidobacteriota bacterium | reverse complement strand
CCGGAAACGCAATCCCGCAAACGGGTGACCTGGAAGGGGCGAGCGCCGTGGTCGCCCTCCCGCTCATCGTGATCGCGTGCACGGGCGCGACCCTCCAACTCAAGAAGCACTGGACCTGGGTGCAGCCACCCGAACAACGCGGCAGCGTGAAGGCGCCCGTCATCGAGTTGAGCGGCATCCTCGCGTCGCTCAAGACCGAGCCGTCCCTCGGCGTGCACGGGTGGGGCGAGGTGAATCGCCTCGACGTCCGGCCGGACAAAGGCGTGGTGAAGGTCTGGCTCAAGTCCAACTGGGAGGCGCAAATCGATCTGGGCACCGGCAAGATCCTGCAGATTGCCTACCGCCGCTCGGACTGGATCGAGTCCATCCACGACGGATCGATTTTCGGTGACGTCGTGAAGCTCGGATTGTTCTTCCCCGTCTCGATTGGCCTGGTGCTGCTCTGGCTGGGCGGGATGTGGATGTGGCTCTATCCGTTCCTGGGCCGGCGGCGCGTGCGGCGCTCGAAGGCTGCGGCCGCGCCGCACGCGGCCACGTCGCCCTGAATGCGGACTATCGCCTTCGATGTGTGATCCTGAGATCCGCGAGGGAGGCCAGCGTATGCTTCAGCAAGGCTGACCATGGGCCTTCGATTTGCGACTCGCTGGCCGATTTCGAACGCGTGCTTGCTGGCGCTCACCGGTGTCTTGTGCGCCGGCTGGATCCTGCAGGCGCAGCGGTCACTAGGACTGGAGATCCCGACAGGCACGAACGTCCTCTTCGGGCGAGTCCTCGACGCCGGCAGTGGCGCACCCGTCGCCGACGCCGTGGTCACGATCATCGGGTTTTTCGATGCGTCGGGCCGAGCGGTGTCTGAACTTCCTCGGACGCGGGAGGTGCCCGAGGCATCGCAGCCCCGCAACGTGATCACCAACGGCAACGGCTATTACGTGTTTCGCAACCTTCCCGCGGGCCGGTACGCGATTGCGGCGATGGCGTTCGGCTACCTCGGCAACAGCTATCCGATTCACATCGTCGAGCTGAACAGCGGCGACAAGCCTGTCGACGTCGCCGTGCGCCTCTGGAAGTACGCGGCCATCTCCGGCACCGTCGTCGATGAGCGAGGGGAGCCGGTCGTTGGCGCGCCCGTTACGGCGCTCCGGCGTGCGATGCTCGGCGGCACACCGATTCTTCGGCAGTCGTATGGCCAGGCGCAGACCGATGATCGCGGCGTCTATCGATTAGCCGAGCTGCCTCCCGGCAGCTACGTTGTCGGCGTGCTGGCCGCGCCTACGACGGTGCCGGCCAGCCTTGCGGCGCAGATTGATGCGGTGGCGTCCGACCGGACCGCCGCGTTCGAACTCCGCGGGCAGCTGATTTCCGCGGGCGCCCTCATGGTCACGACCGGCGAGGGCGTCCGCATCGGCGATTCCGTGCTCCAGCGGCCAGGCCCCGTGCTGCCTCCCGCTCCCGACGGCCGGATGCTCGGCTACGCCACGACGTTTGCCCCAGGCACGTCGAACGCCGCGGACGCGACGGTCCTCACGCTCGGATCCGGAGAGGAGCGTACTGCCGTCCATCTGTCGCTTCGGATCGCGCCGACCGTTCGAGTGTCTGGCGTCCTCACACGGCCGAGCGGCCCGGTCAAGAACTTCTCGGTGCAACTGTTTCCACCCGGGGCCGCTGATCTGAGTGACACCGAGCCGGCCGGCGTCGCGACAGCCATCACCGATGCCGCGGGGGCGTTCACGTTCCTGGCGATCACTCCCGGTCAATACCTGGTCAAGACGTCGCTCGTCCCCAATTGGGAAACGAGTGACCCGGGCGAGGTCCCGATGTGGGCGACGCACGCGTTGACGGTCGGCGAGGCCGACATCACCGGGCTCGCCGTCGCGATGAAGCCGGGTATCCGTGTGAGCGGGCGAGTCGAGTTCAAGGGTTGGACGGGATCGGCAATGCCGAGCTCGGCGTATGCCACGGTCATGCTCAGACCGATCGGCGCGGGGTCCTGGCGACCGTCTCGAGGTCGGCTCGCGGCGGATGGGACGTTCCAGACTGGGGGCGAGCCGCCGGGCCGTTACCTCGTCATGTTTCAGGGCGTGGCGGGCTGGTGGCTCGAGGGCGTGTCTCGGGGCGGCAGAGTCATCGGCGATGACGTGATCGAGCTCGAGGCTGCTGACGTGTCGGGGCTCGTGCTCACGATGTCCACCAAGGTGTCCAAGGTCTCGGGGCTGGTCGCCGATGCAAAAGGCGCGGCAGACACTGCGGCCGACGTGATCGTGTTTCCCGCCGACACCGCGCTCTGGCGCGAGGGCACCTTCAACGATCGGCGGGTGCGCCTCGTGCACACGACATCGGCGGCCGCATTCGAGGTTCCTCACCTCGCGCCGGGTGAGTACTACATCGTCGCGATTCGTGCTCGTCCAGCCACCGAGTGGCAGGATCCGTCGTTCCTCGATCAGTTGGTCGCAGGTGCGACGAAGTTCACTCTGGGCGAGGGCGCTGAACACACCGTTCAGTTGAAGACGTTCACGCCGAGAGGACGCTGATGCGATTGCGCGCAGCCGGATGGGTCGTCGTCATCGTCGTCGCGACAGCAGCGGCGGTGGTCACCGCTCCCGCCACGCCTCAGGTCACCGCGCCATCCGCCACCGCCCTTCTCTCCGGCACGTTGCTGACCGAGGGCGCGACACCTCAGCCTGTGCGCCGCGCGGCGGTCCGTCTGGCAGGCGCTGACGGAACCAGCGTCCGGCTTGCCGGCACCGATGATCAGGGCCGGTTCGTGTTTCCAGACCTGGCGGCGGGCACCTTTACGTTGTCTGCGACGAAGATCGGCTACGTCCAGGCCTTTCATGGATCGAGACGTCCGGGACGCGGCCCGGGCGTGCCGGTCGCAATCGCCGACGGTCAACGTGTCGACGTCACGTTCAGGATGCTGCCCGGCGCGGTGATCACGGGCACCATCAGGGATTCGCGCGGCACGCCGGTGCCTTCAGTGCCGGTGACGGCGGTCGAGGTGCGCCGTGCCGGAGCGGTCGTGGCGCCGCCGGCGCGGGCGACGACCGACGATCGTGGCGTCTATCGGATCTTCGGATTGGCGCCCGGCGACTACGTTATTTCCGCAGTGCCGCGCCTCGGTGTCGGGCGCGGCGCGATCATGACGGACATCGTCGCCGTGACGGACGCCGAAGTGCGATGGGCGCGCGGCGCTGGTGCAGCGCTCGCCCCCGCCGGCACGATGCCGCCGCCGGGACGTTCCGTGACGTACGCACCGGTCTTCTACCCCGGCACCACGAATGCCGCTGCGGCGGCGACGGTGTCCGTCGCGGCGGGCGAGGAGCGCGCGGACGTCGGATTCGCGCTCCAGATTGTTCCGACAGCCAGAATCGCCGGCACGATTGTCGATCCCGCCGGGCAACCGGTGAGTCCGGCATCGGTCTTTCTTTATCCTCGACGGACGGCGCAGCCCTCCGCAGGCGACGCGCTGATCTCATCGGGCGCGCTCGTACTCCCGCGCGCCGTCGTCAACACACCGGACTTCTCAATCCCGGGCGTGACGCCCGGCGACTACACGCTGGTCGCACGCACCGGGTCGGCGGGTCGCGGCGCGGCCGCGGCGGCGCCGGGAGCGCCGGTGCTCTGGAGCGTGACCGATCTGACGATGGCCGGCGAGGATCAGACGAACCTCATCCTGCGGCTGCAGCCTGGAGTCAGCGTCTCGGGGTCGATCGTATTCGAGCGATCGTCGGGTGCGGCACCTGCCGATGTGAGCCGCCTCGAGCTCTTGATGACCGCGGTGAATCCTTTGGTCGGTGCGCCCGGGACGACGCGCGGTGTCGTCGATGTGGCCGGGACCTTTCGATTCTCCAGCCTCGTCCCCGGTGCCTACGCGTTGAATGCGTCGCCGCCTGTCGCCTGGGCGCCGGCGAAGTGGACGTTGAAGTCGGCAATGCTGAATGGCCGTGACGTCGCGGATGTGCTGCTCGACGCGAAACCGGGACAGGACATCTCGGGCCTGGTGATCACGTTCGCCGATCGCGAGTCGGCGATCACTGGCAGGCTGGTCGATGCCGGCGGCCGGCCGGTGACGCGCTACTCAATCGTTGTGTTCACGGTCGATCGCTCGTTGTGGCTCAATGTTTCATACATAATGATTTTGCGGCTCCATGGACAAGGTCACGAGCACAATTTCTCTTCCTTTGAGAAATGCATAGGTTTGCCCACTCATTTTCCCACTCTTGCTGATGTTGGTGTTATCCTCT
>JANOGJ010000307.1:0-2366 GCA_031405995.1 Acidobacteriota bacterium | reverse complement strand
CGCCGGACACGCTGCTCGTGCTCGACGTGAAGGACAAGGCCGACCTCACGTCTGAGAACGCCGAATGGGACATCTGGATTCCTGGCGGCACCGGGAACGACGCGCTCATTACGGCCCTCTGCGCCTCGACCTCCTCGTCGGGTGCGCCGTTCGTCTACGCCGGGAACGCGGGCGGCGATGTCGGGCGCTTCGACCCCGCCGTGTCGGCAGACCTAACGAGCGCCTACCGGGCGCGGATGCGCACTAAGCACGAGGACTACGGCGAGCCCGCCTACGAAAAGCAGCCGGGCGACATCTACATGACGCTCCAGCCGGGCGGCAGCTACACGCCGACCTTCCGCATCGTCTACGACTACGGCGCGCGCCAGTCCTCGGCCTACACGCTCAACATGCCGATCTCGACGACGCAGTGGGGCGCGTTCAGTTGGGGCTCGGCTAGTTGGGCCAACGCCACGAGCACCATTCAGGAGAAGCTCTACGGCGAGGGCTCCGGGCAGACCATCGCGCTCGAATGGGATCACAGTTCCTCGAACGAGCCCTACTACATCGGTAGCGTTGCGCCTGAGATCAGCATTCTCGGCGATCAGTCGCCGGGCGCAGGGGGAGATTGATGTCACTCGACGCTCGAAGTACGAAGACCGGAGGCAGCACGTCGCTGACCGACGGGCAGAGCGCGGTTGCCGCAGATGTCGATACCGACATGGTGACGATTTTCAACCGGCTGAACGGGCAGGTCGGGAACGACCAGATCGTGACCGCGGCAGGCATCGCCTACGCGAAGCTGAACTTGACGGGTCTCGTCGTCGATGCGGACATGACGACGGGGACGCTGCTGAATCGTTCGGTGAACGCCAGCGCGGCCATCGCGCTCACGAAGCTCGACGACATCTCTGCGACCGACGACGCGCACGATGACACGACCACGCCGGGCGACTCGGCGGCGCACACGCTTCCGACTACGGCGAGCGGGGAACTTCAGCAGATTCGGTACGCCGTGGAAAGGCTCGGGCTCGGCGTTGCTGCGTCGCGTTACGACGCGACGGGCACGCGCGAAGCCCCGTTCTGGGGCGACCTGCCGGCGCGCGGGATGCAGCGGATTCCGGGCATCAACGGCACCGTAACGAGCGGACTGCCGGTTGGCTGGACGAACGTTGCGACGGCGACGCTCGCCCATGAGGCTGCCGATGCCGCCGACGGGCTCGCGGGTAAGGGCCGCGCCATCAAGATCACGGCGGCTGGCGGAGTCAACGAAGGCATCTCGTACACGCTAAGCGGGCTGAAGGAATCGACGCGCTACTTCGTTGCGGCGCTGGTCAAGGCCACCTCGGGCGACACGGCGCGGCTCGACTGCACGGGCGGCGATGCCACGTCGTCGTTCCGCAACTTCACCGCCGACGTGACGGCGACGACCTGGACCTGGGCCTACGGCGTGGTCCAGACCGACGCGACGCCGACCGACATCGTGGTGCGCGTGCTCGCCGCAGCCGACACCGACATCGTTTGGGTCGCTGACGTGCAGTACGGCGAGTGCTCGGCGGTGCCGCAGTCGCCGCGCGTGTCGGTGGTCGGAAACCTTCAGAGCGACACCGTGGGAACGCAACTCATCGACGGAGGCTCGGACGCGGGCGTGACTGCGGCGTACCGCATCGTCGAGGCCGGGACGACCGACTTCGACGTAACCGTGTACGTCCCCGGCGATGGTTACTACATCGAAGTGGACTCTCTCGCGACGTTCACGGACACGGCGAATAGCGGATCGCCGCAGACCGTGATCGTGAAGCTCTTCCAGTCGGTGAACGGTGCTGCGCTCTCCGCGGTCTGCACGGTCTCGGCCTCGCGCGCTAACACAGGTGCAGGCACGGCGCTGTCATACGCCTGCCGCACGGGTCACTTCGTCGCGACTCCGAACCCAGGCCAGTCCTACCGCTACCTGATCGCCGCAACGCGCGACGACCATGACGTCACGGCGCAGAAGGGCAGCGCCACGACCACGTTCCTGCGGGTGAAGGTGTTGCCTTGGGGCGGATAAAGGGGATGACGTTGAAGCGAAACGCTGACGGGACGATTCACAAGAACGGCAGGCTCCAATATTTAGGTAGATTCGACAACCCGAACTATGCGAGCGCGGCGTTTCAATACGCCGCCGAACTTTGATGGCGGCTAAACCAGTGCTGAACACCGGCATCGTGGTGCGGCTCAACTCGGGCGGGCCGCGCCTCACCATCGTGGGGAATCAGGGCGAGTTGGTAGTTTGCAACTGGTTCGTCGGCGACGAACTGCGGATCAACGTGTTCCCGCCGCAGGCGATCACCGTAGTAGAGGAGTCCTAACATGGCCTGGATTCCCGCAGTCATCGCAGCCGCCGG
>JANOGJ010000329.1:0-3043 GCA_031405995.1 Acidobacteriota bacterium | reverse complement strand
CTCATCCCGTGCTGCTACGGGAACCTCCGGGCCGCCGAACTGCCACACCCGTACTCGGCCTTTCAGGGTGTTGACCTCCGGGAGAACCCGTACTACCTGCTGACGAGTGTGCATCATCATCTCGGCCTGACGACGCGCATGCCGCACTCTCCGTTGATAACGGCGGTTATGGAGGCCCTGGAAGACAATCCCGCCACCCGCGAGGTCAAGACCGCCGCGCGGAAGTTGGGACTGGGCCTCAACGGGTACGAGGTGCTGGCAAACGTCCTGTCGACGTTTCAGGATGAGTGACCCGGCGTCTTGACATCAGCCTCCGGGTACCGGCAAGGTTCGTGTTTCACCGCGACGGCACGCCGATTCGGAGTCACCGCCGCGCACAGGGGCACCAGTACACCGCCCATGATGCCGGGATTGTAGTCGAACGGTTCGTACCCGTGAACGCATCGGCAGGCAGGGCGCGCGCGCCCTCGGGCGGCCGCGGGAGTATGCTCTCGACATTGCGGATGCTCTGATTGTCGTCTGCCGTCCGGGCACCTCGGTGGACACCCAAATCCCGCCATTAATCGACACCGCAAACCCAGCCATTAGCTGACGGCGACCGAGACGTTGACGACGGCGGCGGGCCTATGGTCCCTCGCCCGGATGAGTAACGTCTTGGATGATGAGAAGCGGCAACAAATCGTAGGGCTCGGCCGCGCCGGCTGGACGGTGCGGCGGATCGCGAAGGCGATCGGGGTGGACCGCGCCACGGTGGGCGGCTACCTGCGGGGCGCCGGGATCCCGGTGCGCGGCCGCGGTCGACCAGGCGAATGGGCAGCAAAACCGGCCATTACGACGGAGGTGTCCACCGACTCCCGGCCGTCAAATCCCGCCATTCCGCGGGGGGTGTCCACCGACCCGAGTCTGGCCCCGACGCGCGCGCCGAGTGCCAGCGCCTGCGAAATCTATCGGGAGGTCATCACCGAGGCACTCGGTCGTGGGCGCAATGCGAGGGCCATTTGGCAGGACCTGGTCGATGACCACGGCTGCACCGCGCAGTACGCCAGCGTCCGGCGCTTCGTCCAGAAGCTGCGCGGCGACACACCGGCCGAGGCGCGCGTCGTCATCACGACCGGTCCGGGCGAGGAGGGTCAGGTCGATTACGGCGAGGGCCCGATGGTGCGCGACCCGGCGACGGGGAAGTACCGCCGCACGCGCCTCTTCGTGCTGACGCTCGGCTACTCGCGCAAGTGTGTGCGCCTCCTGACGTGGCGATCGAGCGCCCAGATCTGGGCCGAGCTCCACGAGCGCGCGTTTCGTCGCCTCGGCGGGACGGTGAACGTGATCGTCCTCGATAACCTGGGCGAAGGCGTCCTCACACCCGACATCTACGATCCGGCGCTCAATCCGCTCTATCGCGACGTGCTGGCGCACTACGGGGTCGTCGCGCTCCCGTGCCGCGTCGGCGATCCCGATCGCAAAGGGAAAGTCGAAGCGGGCGTCGGCCATGCGCAGAAGACGCCGTTGAAGGGCCTGCGCTTCGAGACCATCGAGGCGGCGCAGGCGTACTTGGATCGCTGGGAAGCACGGTGGGCCGACACCCGCATCCACGGCACGACGAAGCGGCAAGTCGCTGTGATGTTTGCCGAAGAGCGGCCAGCCCTCGGGCCGCTGCCGCTCGAGCCGTTTCGCTACTACCGCTTTGGCGAACGGACCGTGCATCTCGACGGCTGCGTCGAAGTCGAGGCCGCCTACTATGGCGCGCCGCCTGGCTGGATCGGCCAGCGTCTGCAAGTCCAGTGGAACGACCTGCATGTGCGGCTGCTCTCGCCGAAGACCGGGCACCTGCTGCGTGAGCATCTCCGAGCCCCCCGCGGCTGGCATCGGATCCACGACGAAGACCGACCCGCGCGCACGCCGGCGCCGACGCTGGTCCTGCTCGGACGCGCCGCGACGGCCGGGCCGCATATCAGCACGGTGTGCCAGCACATCCACGCGCACGGCGGCGCCCACGGGGTCCGGCAGATCCTCGGCGTCCTCGCCCTCGCGAAGAAACACGGCGGTGCGGTCGTCGATGACGCGGCCAAAGCGGCGATCGACATCGGCGTGCTCACCTATCGCTTCGTGCGGAAGTACGTCGACCGTCGACCGCCCGTGCCCCTGACCCTCCGGCAGGTGGACCCGCTCATCCGGCAACTCACCCTCTACCGCGATCTCATTGATCGCAAAACAGGAGACCCCGCATGAATCTCGTCGAACTCGATCACGCCCTGCGCAAACTCCGGCTGTCCGGTATGGCGGCCGTCCTCGAAGTCCGCCTCCGACAGGCCCAGGCGGAGAAACTCGCGCCGCTCGACCTGGTCGCGACCCTCGTCGCCGACGAGCTGCAGCGGCGACAAGACCGCCTCTTTGAGCGGCGGCACAAGCAAGCGGGTTTCCGCGATCCCGATCGCTCCCTCGACCGTTTCGATTTTGATTTCAACAAGAAGATGAATCGGGCGCTGGTCTTCGAGCTGGCCACGGCCCACTTCGTCCAGCAGCGCGAGGACGCGCTCTTGCTCGGCCCGCCCGGCACCGGCAAGAGCCATCTCGCGCACGCGATCGGCCGCGCCGCGATTCAACAGGGCTACCGCGTCGTCTATCGCGAGGCGCACACGCTCCTCGAAGACCTCGCGGATGCGACGCTCGACGGCACCCGCAAACTCTTGCTCGCGGACCTCGCGACGGTGCCCCTCCTCATCATCGATGATCTCGGCATGCGAAAGCTCCCGCACACGGCCGCCGAAGATCTCCTGGAACTGATCATGCGGCGCTACGAGCGCGCCTCGACCCTGCTGACGTCGAACCGGCCGGTCGACGATTGGGGCAAGCTGCTCGGCGACACCGCCGCGGTCACCGCGCTGCTCGATCGGCTCTTACATCACGCCCATGTCCTCAAGTGCGGGCCGCGGAGCTGGCGAACCAAAGTGCAGACCGACTTGCGCTCGGATGAGGCCACGAAGTAGAACTCTTATGGGTCTCGGTCGCCGGCGAGAAATGGCCGGTTTTGAACTGTCGACTAATG
>JANOGJ010000296.1:0-3363 GCA_031405995.1 Acidobacteriota bacterium | reverse complement strand
GAGAGCTGCGTGAGGACCGCGCCCTTGTCGGGAATGCCCGATCCCAGCACGTAGTCGAACGCCGAAATGCGATCGGTCGCGACGATGAGCAGGTGCTCACCGAGATCGTAGACGTCTCTGACCTTCCCGCGGCGGGCGAGTGTGAGTCCGGCGAGTGCGGTGTCGAGCACGACAGGCGAAGGCATGCGGCGTCCGAAGGACGCGGAAGGCTATCACTTCACCGTCGTGAGGACAATGTCGCCGTGCGAGTTCCGGAGAATGACGCGCGCGGTCTTGCCGCCGAACGCGTGCGCGAGACGCGCCGCGCGTTCGGTCTTCTCGGGCGAGAGGCCCAGGTCGCTGGCGTCGATGTTGCCGTTCGCCGCGACCGCGTCGAGGTCCACCGGCGGCGCGCCGTCCAGCACGAGGCGGATCGTCTCGTCCGACGTGAGGATCGTCAGCGGGATCGCGGCCGCAAGCGTCACGTCGACCCTGGCGCGCCGGATGTCGACCTTGGTCTCCCGGCTCGGGCGCTCGACCCGAATCTGGCCGCCGTCGCCGCCGATCTCGATCGCGCCGTCGAACGCGGAGACCTGCAGTCGCGCGCTCGTGCCCGTAAACGTCAGCCGCCCGCGCGAGTCGGTGATCTCGCATTCGCCCGACCTGGCGTTGATCGTGAGGCCCCGTTCCACGCCCCGGAACTTGGCCCGCGAGCCCACCAGGACTACGTTGACGGCGCCGGCCCCGGTCACCGACAGGTCGCCGTTGCGGTGCGTGCCCGTGACCTCGCCGCGGATGGTCTCGACGACGGTCTCGCCGGAGACGTTGCCAAGGTGGACGGCCGACACCGCGTGCACCCGCATCCGCCCGACGCTCTCCGTGCGAACGGTCAGGCGCCCAGGAACCCGTAGCGTGAGGGCGATGGATCGGCGCCCCTCGGTCGGGGCCTCCACCTCCACGGTCAACTGCGATCCAAGGTCATCGACCTTCAGCGTCACCCGTTTGGCGTATTCCAGCGCGGTGGCGGCGTCGGGTCCGGTCGATTGCACCGCCATCTCGTAGGCGATGTCGCGGCGGTCCTCGCCTTGAATGGTGATTGGGATGCCGCGGCCGGTGTTGAGACGCAGCTCTTCGACCGGGGCGCCCACCGCGATGGCGCCCGTGTGCGTGAACTCGGCGGAGGCCGAGTCACTGCGCATTTCGCGGCGCAAGCCGCTGAAGATGTCGCGAATCGAGAAGCGGCGCTCGCCCTCTTTCGGCGCCGGCGCGGTCAACGAATAAGCGAGCGCGCCGACGACGATGAAGCCGGCCGCGATGAGTAACTCTCGCTTTCCCATAGACTTGCCGCCAATCTTATAGTAGAAACGGGACGGCCTTGCGTTCCCGCCTTCGCGTCCGCTGGTCGACAGTTTTCATCCTCGCGCTCACGGCCGGGCTGCTGTGGCTCTTTCTGAAGGACATCGATCCGGCCGTGATGTGGCGCGCGATCCTCAGCGCCCACCCGGGATACATCGCCGCCGCCGTCGTGGTGACGATGCAGACGTACGCGATTCGCGCGCTGCGGTGGCAGGTGCTGCTGCAGCCGATCGGGCCCACGAGGTTCCGCACCGCCTTCCGCACGACGATTATCGGATTTGCCGCGCTCTTCCTGTTGCCGGCGCGGCTCGGCGAGGTGCTGCGCCCGTACCTGCTCGCGCGGCAGGACGGACTCAAGGCCACGTCCGCGTTCGCCACGGTGATCGTGGAGCGGCTCCTCGATCTGCTGACCGTGCTGATGCTGTTCGCGGTCGCCATTCCGCTGGCGGGCGTGGAGATCGGCGCGGACGTGCGCCTGGCGGGGTACGTGGCCGCCGCGGTGTCGGGGGTTGCGGTGCTGGTGCTCTTTCTGCTGGCGGGCCACCCGGAACGCCTTGGCCGGTGGGTCGGGGCGCTCAGTTCCCGGCTGCCGGCGAGGGTCGGGGGCAAGCTGGCGCACGTCGCCCAGACGTTTGCCGAGGGTCTCCAGGTCATGCGCAGTCCGGCCCACCTGGGCCTGGCCATGCTCTGGTCGATCCCCCTTTGGGTGTCGATCGCGATGGATATCTGGCTCACCACGCTGGCCTTCGATTTGACGTTGTCGGCGGTGGGCTCGTTCCTGGTGATGGGGTACCTCACCGTCGGCGTGTCGATCCCGACGCCCGGCGGCGCCGGCAGCTTTCACTACTTCTACCAGCTGGCGATGACGTCGCTCTTTGCCGCCGACGCCACGGTCGCGGCCGCGGCGGCCATCGTTCTGCATGCCGTGTCGTTCATTCCGGTGACCATACTGGGCCTGGTGTTCATGTGGCAGGATGGTCTGACGCTCACGGGTCTCAAGAACATGCGGACGGCGGCGAGCGCCGCCGGGACTGAACCATGAAATGTCCGTTCTGCGCCCACCTCGGCGACAAGGTCGTGGACTCGCGCGAGAGCAAGGAAGGCGAGGTCATCCGCCGGCGCCGGGAGTGCCTCGGCTGCAATCGGCGCTTCACGAGCTACGAGCGCATCGACGACATCCCCTACATGGTGGTCAAGAAGGACGGCCGACGCGAGCGCTTCGAGCGGCCGAAGCTCGTCGCCGGCCTGCTGAAGGCCTGCGAGAAGCGCCCGGTGCGCGTGGGCGCGCTCGAGGCGATCGCCGACCGCGTGGAGACCGTGCTGCAGGAGAAGCCGGAGCGCGAGATCTCGACGGCGGACATCGGCGCCTTCGTCATGCAACAACTGAAGGGGCTCGACAAAGTCGCGTTCGTCCGTTTCGCGTCGGTGTACCGCAACTTCCGCGACCTGGACGAATTCAAGGACGAGCTCAATGCCCTGCTCAAGACGCGGGAATAGCGTCCTCGCGTTGTCCGCCGTGCTGCTGTCGGCGACGGCCATGCTGCTGGCCAGTGAGGACGCCGTCAAAGTGACGCCGGTCGTCTCGGAGGGGCGCGTGCTGGCGACGTTTGCGGCGCCGTCGGCGTGGACGCCCGACGCGCGCGAGCTCGTGCGGGGCGGGCTCGAGCTCACGTTCTCCTTCGATGTCGAGCTGCGCCGTCCGGCCATGCTGCTCGACGCGACGCTCGTGCGGGCCCGCATGGTCGCCTCGGTGAAGTACGACACCCTCACCGGCGCCTACCAGGTCTCGAAGAGCCGGGACGGCCGCCTGCTCGAGTCGACGCGGAGCGAGAAGGAGCCGCAAGTCGGCGAGTGGATGACCGGGTTTCAGCAGGTGTTGCTCGAGCCGGCCGAGCCGCTCGAGCCGAACGCCGAGTACTACGTGCGCGTCCGCCTGTATGCGAGCCCGCGGCGCACCGTGTCGATCTGGGCGCTCTGGCCGTTCGGCAAGGACGACGGGTCGGGCCGCGCGGCGTTCACGTTCATTCG
>JANOGJ010000197.1:0-4804 GCA_031405995.1 Acidobacteriota bacterium | reverse complement strand
CCGCAATACGGGCAGCAGACGTGAAACTCGGTCGCGTCAGGGTCGTCGGTCGGCATGAGTGGAGGCGCGCCGCCTAGCGTGTGGCGAACACGCGCGTCTTGCCGGCGGCGTCGAAGGCGATGATGTCGTAACGGTCCTTCCGACCGCCCTCCATCCCCGGCGAGCCCATCGGCATGCCGGGAGCCGCGATCCCGAGGATCGCGGGCTTCTGCTTCAGCATCTGCCGAATGACGTCGGCCGGCACGTGGCCTTCAACCGCATACGGTCCGACGAACGCCGTGTGGCACGACGCCAACGCTTCAGGCACGCGGCCCTTTCTGCGAAATGGGCTCACGTCCGTGACGTCGTTCGCCGTCACGCGAAACCCGTTGGCGTTCAGATGCTGCACCCAGAGATGGCAACACCCGCAGGTGGGCGTCTTCCACACATCGATGCTGGTGCCGAAAGCCTGCGCCTGCGTCCCGAGCGCAGCCAGGGCGCCCCGGCCGAGGAGCAGGCCTCCAACCAGGGCGAGCATGTCGCGTCGCGTCGTCATGAGCATGCCTGAATGTTACCGCGACGAGGCGCGATACAGTACGACGTGAGGAACCATCACATGCAGATCGGCATGATTGGCCTGGGACGGATGGGCGGGAACATGGTGCGACGACTGATGCGCGCCGGACACGCGTGCGTCGTCTACGATCGATCGCCCCAGGCGGTCGACGCGCTGGTGGCGGAGGGCGCGACCGGCTCCACGTCCCTGTCTGATCTCACCACGAAGCTCGACGGCCCGCGCGCGGTCTTTCTCATGGTGCCCGCGGCCGCCGTCCAGTCCACGCTGGATGAACTCGTGCCGCGGCTGCAGCCGGGAGACGTGCTCGTCGATGGCGGGAACTCGCACTATCAGGACGACATCGCGCGAGCCAAGCGGCTCGCGGCGGCCGGCCTGCACTATGTGGACATGGGCACGAGCGGAGGCGTCTGGGGCCTCGAGCGCGGCTACTGTCTCATGATTGGCGGCGAGGCGGACGTCGTCGCCAGGCTCGAGCCGCTGTTTCGCGCGCTGGCGCCCGAGCGCGGATACCTCCACTGCGGCCCGGCTGGCGCCGGGCACTTCGTGAAGATGATCCACAACGGCATCGAGTACGGCCTCATGGCGGCGTACGCGGAGGGTCTCAACATCCTGCGGCACGCGAACGCCGGCCACGCGCGCCAGGAGCATGACGCGGAGACGACACCCCTTCGGCATCCGGAGCATTACCAGTACGAGTTCGACCTCGCGGCGATTACCGAGGTGTGGCGCCACGGGAGCGTGATCGCGTCGTGGCTCCTCGACTTGACCGCCGGCGCGTTGGCGAAGGATCCGAGGCTCGACGGCTTTGCCGGCCGCGTGTCGGATTCGGGCGAGGGGCGCTGGACGTTGCAGGCGGCCAATGACGTCGCCGTGCCGGCGCACGTGCTGGCGGCCGCGCTCTTCGAGCGGTTCGCGTCGCGCGGCGAGGACGAATTCCAGAATCGCGTGCTGTCGGCGATGCGCCTGGCCTTCGGCGGCCACGCCGAAAAGACGCCGACGACATGACCGGCGCACCGAAGTCCGATGCGATCGTCATCTTCGGGATCTCGGGCGACCTCGCCTACAAGAAGATCTTTCCCGCCTTGCAGGCGCTCGTCCGGCGCGGACGTCTCGACGTGCCCATCGTCGGCGTCGCCCGAACAGAGTGGACGCAGGAGCAGCTCGTCGAGCGTGCGCGCGCGAGCGTCACCGAGCATGGCGGGCTCGACGCGGTGGCGTTCCCGAAGCTCGCTGCCCTGCTCCGCTACGTCTCGGGGGACTACGCTGACGGCGACACGGCCGCGCGCCTGGCGGCCGCCCTGGGCGGCGCGAAGCACCCGCTGCTGTACCTGGCGATTCCGCCGAGCCTGTTTCCGGCGCTCATCCGGAACCTCGGCGCCTGCGGCTGCACGCGCGAAGAGCGAGTCATCGTGGAGAAGCCCTTCGGGCGCGACCTCGCCTCAGCGCGCGCGCTCAACGCGACGCTGCGCGGCGTCTTTCCCGAGGGTGACATCTTTCGCATCGATCACTACCTGGGCAAGGAAGCGGTGCAGAACCTGCTGTACTTCCGTTTCGCGAATGCGTTCCTCGAGCCCATCTGGAACCGGCAGTACGTCGAGAGCGTGCAGATCACGATGGCCGAGACGTTGGGGGTGACGGGTCGCGGCAGCTTCTACGAGGAGGTCGGCGTGATTCGCGATGTCATCCAGAATCACCTGCTTCAGATCGTCAGCTACCTGGCGATGGAGGCCCCCTCGTCCATGTGGCCGGAAGCCATCCGCGACGAGCAGGCCAAGGTGCTCCACACCGTGCGGCCGCTGTCACCGGAGCACATGGTCATCGGGCAGTTCCGCGGCTATCGCGACGAGCCTGGCGTGGCGAAGGCGTCGCAGGTTCCGACCTACGCGGCCCTGCAGTTGTTCGTCGATTCCTGGCGATGGCACGGCGTCCCCTTCCATGTCCGCGCCGGCAAGGGCCTGCGGACCACGCGCACGGAGGTCGTGGTCGATCTCAAGCACGCGCCGCCGACTGTCTTCAAGGAAGCGCCGCAACGCCAGGGAAACTACGTGCGCTTCCGACTCTCCCCGCAGGTGGCCATTGGGATCGGCGCGCGCGCCAAGCGGCCGGGCGAGGGGATGACCGGACAGGCCGTGGAGCTGTCGGTCGTCGACGGACCACATCAGGGGGCCGGGGGCAGGCTCGACGCCTACGAGCGCCTGCTTGGCGACGCGATGGACGGCGATGCCACCTTGTTTGGGCGCCAGGATGTGGTCGAGGCGGCATGGGCGGTCGTCGATCCCGTCCTTGGTGCGCCCGGTCTTCTGCACGAGTACGCGTGCGGCGGCGATGGGCCACCCGAGGCGGAACGCCTGGCGGCCGACGTCGGCGGGTGGGCCTAACCCTAGAATCGGGACAATCACACGCCAGGAGCTGTGCTCATGTTCACCCGTTCCGTCGCGCGGACGTCGCTGGCGCTGTCGGGCGCCATCCTCCTCGCATCCTGTTCACGTCTAACGTCGCGCAATTGAAGCAGATCTGCCTGTACACGCTGCCCGAGGTCTCCTCGCTGCAGACCGGACCGCTCGTGGTCGGCGGCACGATGTACTTCACGGCGGACGAAGGGTCCTACGCGATCGACGCGGGCACGTGCGCGGAGAAATGGAAGACGACCCAGAAGAGCGAGACGCCGCGCGGTTGACGGACCGTGAATCAGTGCGATACTAATGGCTCAACGACATGTCACCCCGGCTGCGCGGAACCCATTGCATCTGTTGCCGGCCCATCATGGGCCTGGTGCCGTTTGCGCGTGGGTCGGTGACATCGACCTGAGTCTTCGCTGAGACAGTCACGCAAGGTATCCATCAGGCCCGGGCCTCCCCCGGGCCTTTTTGTTTGTGGAGTGTTCGTGATCGCAGAGCTATTCAGAGATGTCTCGGCACCGCTGGCGCTCGTGGGGCGCACGCCGCTCGTCCGCCTCCACGCGCTGGAGCCGCGACCGGGTGTCGAGATCCACGCGAAGCTCGAGTCCAGGAATCCCGGCGGGTCGGTGAAGGATCGCGCGGCGCTGGCGATCATCCTCGACGGCCTGCGGACCGGCGCGCTCGGCTCCGGTCGCGTCCTGCTCGACGCGACGTCGGGCAACACCGGGATTGCCTACGCGATGATCGGCGCGGCCCGAGGCGTGCGCGTCCACCTGTGCGTGCCGGCGAACATTACTGTAGAGCGCAAGCACCTCCTTCACGCCTACGGCGCCACGGTCGTTCTCACCGACCCGATGGAAGGCAGCGACGGCGCTATTCGCGAGGCGCGGCGCCTGGCTGAGCTGGACCCTCGACGCTACTTCTACGCCGATCAGTACAGCAATCCCGCGAACTGGCGCGCGCACTACGAGACGACGGCTGTCGAGCTGATCGAGCAGACCGCGGGCCGCCTCACCCACTTCGTCGCTGGGCTCGGAACGACTGGTACGTTCGTCGGCACGGGCCGCCGGCTGCGCGAGTGGCGCGAGTCCGTCGCGCTCATCGCGGTTCAGCCCGACTCGCCGCTCCACGGCCTCGAGGGCCTGAAGCACCTGGCGACCGCCATCGTGCCAGCCATCTACGATTCGGCGCTGGCCGATCGGCACGAGGTGGCGACCACCGAGGAGGCGTACGACCTCATCCGGCGCCTGGCCCGCCGCGAGGGCCTGCTGGTCGGCCCGTCGAGCGGGGCGGCCCTCGCCGGCGCCCTCCGCGTCGCTCGCGACCTCGATCGAGGCGTGATCGTCGTCGTCTTTCCGGATAGCGGCGACCGGTATCTGTCCGCGGGCGTCTGGCGAGACGAGCCGGCGTCAGTCGCCTCGACGGCGTCGCGGCCCGAGGCCGCGCCGTCGCTGCACGTCCCGGACGACGTCGCGAGCGCGATCCGCGTGCATGGGGCGCGCGCGTATCCGGACGAATGCTGCGGCGCGCTCATCGGCGTAGACGGTCGCGTCGCCGAGGCGTTTCCCCTCTCCAACTCGCAATCGCAGAATCGACAGCGGCGGTTTCTGATCGGCCCGGAGGCCTATCGCCGGGCGGAAGCGCGGGCCGCGGAGGTTGGGGGCGCGCTCGTCGGCTTCTATCACTCCCATCCGGATCACCCGGCGATTCCGTCCGCCTTCGACCTCGAACACGCGTGGCCGAACCTGAGCTACGCGATCGTGTCCGTCCGTGAGCGACAGCCCGAGGAACTGCGCTCGTGGCGCCTTTTGCCGGATCGATCCGGCTTCATTGAAGAAACGCTCGACGC
>JANOGJ010000129.1:0-2403 GCA_031405995.1 Acidobacteriota bacterium | reverse complement strand
CCACGATCCAGGGTCTGTCGTGGGCCCGCAATCGGCCGGCGCCGTACTGGGCGGCGAACACGTTCGTCATCCAGAAGCTGCGCGAACTGCACGTCGGCGGATGGGCGGAACTCGTTCGACGCGCGGTCGCGGTGCAGCCGTCCGTTGGGGACGGGCGAACGGGCCGGACCCCGACGAACTGGGACATGCTTCGCTGGCTGGTGCCGAGCGTCGTTGGCAAGACGGCACGGCGCCTCGTGCGCCCGAGGACGAGGCTCGAGTGGTGCGTGGCGGTGCGCCAGTCCGATCGCGCCCTGCTCGACAGGGAGCCGGCCGATCGCGCGACGGGCTTTCGCTGGGTTGTCGCGCCGCCGGGACACGCCTTTGCCGACCCGTTCCTCGTTGAGCATGGCGGCCGGACGTGGTTGTTCCTCGAAGACATCGAGGTGGCCTCAGGGCGGGGACGGATCGGCGTGACCGAGCTCGGGCCCGACGGCACGCTCGGGGAACCGACTCTCGTGCTCGAACGCGCGCACCACGTTTCGTATCCCTGCGTGTTTGCCGACCACGGCGAGATATTCATGATCCCGGAGTCGAGCCGGAACGGCACGGTCGAGCTTCATCGCTGCCGCCGATTCCCGGATGACTGGACGCTCGACAGCGTGCTCCTGCGTGTCCCCGCCGTGGATACGACCGTCTGGATCGAGGGGGGGCAGTACTGGCTCTTCACGACGCTCCTGGATCCGCGGTCGCACACGGGTCAGCTGTGGCTCTTCTCGGCCGAGGCCATCAGGGGGCCATGGACGCCCCATCCGGCCAGTCCGATCTCTGCCGATGTGAGGAACAACCGCGGCGCGGGTGCGATGTTCCGGCATGGTGGACGGCTCTATCGCCCGAGTCAGGACTGCAGCGGCCGGTACGGACGCACATTCTCGCTGAACGAAGTCGAGGTGTTGACGGGTGATCGCTACGCCGAGCGCGGGGCCGTCACCGTCGAACCGGGACCCGGCTTCATCGGCACTCACACCTACGCGCGATCGGGGTCCTTTGAGATGATCGATGGCCGCTTCGTTCGCCGCGCGTCACAGTAATGTAATCCCGGCGATCGTGTCGTAGTATTGAAGACGGCCTTCGGGCAGCCGACGCTTCCATGACGAATCCAACTCGCGGATCTGAGTTGCGCCGGGAAATCGACGAGGCGCTGGGCGCTGGCGCCGTCCCGGTGGCGGGGCAGCGGATGGCCGAGCTCTGGCGGATCGACGCCGGGCCGGCGGCGGCCGGATTTCTTTTGCCACGGTACGAACGCCTGCGACCGAGTCTGAAGGCGCAACCCTATCGGCTCGCGCTCCTGCGGTCCTTCACAGTCGAGCCCCTCATTCCTCTCCTGCGCACCGCGGCCTTTACGATCGGCGTCGACCTCGACGTCCACGCCGGAGAGTTCAACGCCCACGCTCAGGAACTGCTCGATGGGGAGAGCGCGGTGTATCGATTCGCTCCCGACGCGGTCATCCTGGCGGTTCGAACGCCGGACCTGGCCCCGGAGTTGTGGCGCGACGCCGGCGCGCTCGCCGCGGGTGACGTCGAAGCCGTGCGTCGGCGCGTCATCGGTCAGTTCCGCCAGTGGCTTACGGCGTTCCGGTCGCGCAGCCAGGCGGGCGTGGTTCTGCATGGGCTTGAACAGCCGGCTCAGCCCTCGGCCGGAGTGCTGGATGGGCTGGCGCCGCAGGGACAAGCCGAGACGATTACCCACCTCAACGGCGAACTCGCCAGCCTCGCGCGCGAGTTCCGCGGCGTGTACTTCCTCGACTACGACGCGCTCGTCGCCCGTCACGGGCGCCTGAACTGGCACGATGAACGGCGGTGGTTGGCGGTCCGGCTGCCGATCGCCGGCGCGCACCTTCTGGATCTCGTCCGCGAGTGGATGCGTTTCCTTCATCCCCTCACCGGCCGCGTCGCCAAGGCGCTCGTCGTCGACCTCGACAACACGCTCTGGGGCGGTGTGATCGGGGAAGACGGCCTGAACGGCATTCGGCTCGGCGCCGAGTACCCCGGCGCGGCGTTTCAGGAGCTTCAGCGCGTCATGCTCGACCTGCGCCGGCGAGGCATCCTCCTCGCCATTTGCAGCAAGAACAACCCGGACGACGCGATGGAGGCGATCGATCGGCATCCCGGCATGCTCGTGCGCCGCGAGCATTTCGCGGCCATGCGGATCAACTGGAAGGACAAGGCTGGGAACCTGCGCGAGATCGCGGCCGAGCTCAATATCGGCGTCGACGCGCTGGCGTTCATCGACGACAACCCGGTCGAGCGGACCTGGGTGCGCGAACAGGTCCCCGAGGTCACGGTGATCGACCTGCCCAAAGATCCGACCGGCTACGCGAAGGCGCTGCGGGATTCGATGGTCTTCGAGCGTCTTTCGCTGAC
>JANOGJ010000089.1:0-2703 GCA_031405995.1 Acidobacteriota bacterium | reverse complement strand
GGCTCCAGCGGGGAGAGAAAGTCGAAAAGTAGCAGCACTATTGTGCGGCGGTGCGCGGGCGGAACGCTTCGACCCAATTCACGATCACTCGAATCTCGTCCACGCGGTTTCCCGGCTTTGCACGGGCGGCGATGAAACGTCCGTCGGCCGCGACGTCGTACTCGATGCGGTTCAGATCTTCGCCGAAAAGCGCGCGGCTCATCTCGAAGAGCGCAACTGGTCTCCCCGCCTCGAACGGCTCGGTCCTGATCGAGACCGCCATGAGCATGTCGTCCGCGCGGTAGTAGAGTTCCTTGCCGTTACGCGACCAAATCGGCTGCCTGCCCCCAGACGTAGAGATGACGGCCTTCGGTCCGGGGCCCGGAAACGGCTGGACGTAGACCTCGTCGCGCCCGGTCTCGTTCGACACGAACGCCAGCCAGCCGCCTGAGGGCGACACGCGTCCCCCACGCTCGTGGAAGGGCGATGCCGGCAGGACGCGGACCGCCTGTTCGCCTTCGGTGAGCGCCCAGAGATCGCGTGTGTTGCTGCCTTCGTTGTAGATCAGGGTCCGGCCGTCCGGTGACCAGTCGTCGGGAAACTGCGCACCAGGAACCGCGACGAACTTCTCCGGTCCGCCGGCACCGTCGGCGCGCCGCACGAGGACGTCCTGAGACGCGCCGACCGACTGGTACGCAATTCGTCCGGTGGACGACCACCGCGGTCGTCGTGCGCCTTCGGTGGTCAGCCGCTGCGTGCTTCCGCGCATCAGGTCGATGATGAGGAGGTCCGGAGTTTGCGCCTGTGTCGAGACCACGACGCTGCGGCCGTCGGGAGAAAGTTGCGGCTCCGCGTAAGCGCCCATTGCCGCGACGGCGGGCTCGCTACGGCCCGTACGATCGAGCCAGACCAGCGTCGTTTCAGCCATCGGGGCCGTGGGCAGGTACGCAAGGACGCCGGCATCCGAGGCGGCGTAGGTGATGCCGATCGCGGCGCGGGCTGCGCCGTCGATGGCGGTCACGGGCTGCCCCGTCAGGATACCCCGACGCGAATCGAGCGCGGCCGTCCACAACGCTCCGTCGCGCTCGAACACCAGGAGATCGCGCCCGGCCAGGCGAGGATTACTTCCTTGTATGACGTCGGTGATCGCCCCGTCGGAAAGGCGGAGCGTTCGAATCCATGATTCGCCGTCGACGAGATCCCTGTACAGGATCATGGCGGCACCCGGGAGGAACAGCGGCTGCGCGTTCTCTGTGTTTGCGAGCTCTTTCAGAAGCGAGATTTCGCCGCCACCGTCGGCAACACGCCACAATCCCGAAGTTACCGTGCCAATGACGATGGTGCCATCATCGCCCCACGTGGCCCGTCCGGGAACTGTGGCGCAAATCGTGACCGGCGGGCCGCCGGCGAGGTTCACCTTCTTGAGATGACCGGCGTCGAAATAGCCGAGCCATTTCGAGTCGGGTGAGAAGAACGGGTTCGTGCCGAGGACCGGCAACTGGATGAGGTCGGGCGAGTCCAGTCGTCGCAGAACGAGCCGCTCGTTCGTAGCGGTATACACGAGCGTCCGGCCGTCGGGAGACAACGCCAGACCTAACCCTCCTGTCGTGTTTCGCAACGGCAGCGTCGCCGGCAGCGGAATCGCAAAGCTCACAACGGCATCGGGACTCGGCGGGGCTGGCCAAAGGAACAGAGCCGCCGCGGTGGTGGCGGCAACGCCGCCCAGCAGCCAGCCGACGCGCGCCCAGCCGCGCGTCGATCCGGCGACCGCCGTGATCGGACGCGAATCGTCTTCGAGGTCGAATCGCGCGTCACCAATATGCTTCAGGCGGTGTGCCGGGTCTTTCTGCAGGCAGCGCCGAAGCAGCCGGTGAACTGAAGGCGGACATCCTGCTGGCAGTTTCGACCAGTCGGGCTCGCCCTTGATGATGGTCGCAAGTGTCTCGGATACGTCGTCGCCGTCGAAGGCGCGCCGGCCGGCCAGCATCTCGTAGAGAACGCAGCCGAACGCCCAGATGTCGGCTCGCCGATCGACCGGCTTGCCTTTGGCCTGCTCCGGACTCATATAGGTAGCGGTGCCCAGGATCACGCCCGCCATCGTCATCGCCGGCGATGTGATCGTTGGGGAGTTGGCACTCCCTGATCCCCGATCCCCGATCCCTGATCCCTGATCGATCGCCTTGGCCAGGCCAAAGTCGAGCACCTTCACGACGCCATCGTCGCGGACCTTGATGTTGGCGGGCTTGAGGTCGCGATGGACAATGCCTGAATCGTGCGCGGCTTCGAGCGCGTCGGCGATCTGACGCGCGATCGCCACCGCCTCGGCGTACGGGATGGCGCCGCGCGCAATCCTTTGCGAGAGGTCCTCGCCCTCAACGAGCTCCATCGCCAGCGTACGCACGCCATCGGCCTGAGCGACGCCGAAGATATGGGCGATGTGAGGATGATTGAGCGCCGCGAGGGTTTTGGCTTCCCGCTCGAAGCGCATGAGGCGGTCGGGATCGGCGGCGACGGATGACGGCAGCACCTTGAGAGCGACGTCGCGATCGAGCTCGGTGTCGCGGGCGCGATAGACCTCGCCCATGCCGCCCTTGCCGAGTGGCGACACGACTTGGTAGGGGCCGACCCGCGTCCCCGGCGGCAAGCTCATCCGTCGAGATGATAGCCGATCGGGTTCGGCGCCCGGTCACCAGAAATAGAATCCGATGACGATGAACAACCAAA
>JANOGJ010000025.1:0-3539 GCA_031405995.1 Acidobacteriota bacterium | reverse complement strand
GCACGATGAGGTAACAAAACACGAGCAGCACGCCGGCGATCGCGACCGATCGCGTCACGACCAAACCGAACGACGCGTAGAACAGGAAGTCCCACAAACGCACCGATACGCCTCTGGCCTGGGCGGCCTGCGGGTCGATGGAGATTTCGAGAAATCGGCGCCGGTACGCGTAGTGGAAGACGCCGATGACGGCGTACACCCCCGCCGTGAGCCACACTTCCGGCCACTGCACGGCTAGGATGTTGCCGACGAGCATGTCCCGCAGATGCTCGGCCTCGCCGGGCGCCTTACTCATCACCACGATCACGGCCGCCGACGCCACCGCGTAGGTGATGCCGATGATCGCCTCCTGCGGGATCTTCGCGCGATGGCTCTTCACGAGCGAGAAGATGAGCGCGCCGGCGATGGTGAACAGCAGGCTCATCCAATAGACGCCCGCGCTGTGCGGCTCGCCGCCAAGCGTCGGCAGGAGCACCGCAATCGTCGCGCCCAGGGACGCGATCTGGGCGAGCGAGAGATCCACGAAGATGACGCCCCGCTCCACGACGTGCAGGCCCAGGTACGCGTGAATCCCCGCGATGATGAGGCTTGCGACGATGGGGGCGACGAGGAACTGGAGAATGTCGGTGTCAATCATCGCGCCGCCGAACCCCGGCCCCGCGACGCGTTGAACGCCGCGGCGAGCAGGCCGATGTTGTAGTCGAAGAGCTGGATGTAGTCGGTGACCTCTTTGACGCCTCCAACCGATGGCGCCAGGACGACCACCTGGCCGCCGGCCTGATTCGCAATCGACTGCGGCGTCTTGAGGCTCCAGTAGGGTTCGACGGCGATGACGGTCACACCCTGACGCTTCATCTCGTTGATGAGGCCGAGGATGTGCGACGGCGGCGCCGGGATGCCCGGCTTCGGCTCGACGTAGCCGATCACCTCGAGGCCCCAGCGCTCCATGAAGTTCGGCCAGCTGCGATGGTAGGTGACGAGCTTGCGCCCCTTGAACGGCGCCATCAGCTTGTCCCACCGTGCTTCGGCGGCCGCGAGGCGCGTATCGAAGTCGGCAAACCGCTTCTGGAAGTACGCGCCCTCGGCCGGGGCGAGTTCGGTGAGCTTGCCCCGGATCGCCTCCGCGATGCGGCGTCCGTTGGCCGGGTCCAGCCAGTAGTGCGGATTGCCCTGCGGGTGCACGTCGCCCATGGCTCGCGTGATCTGGCCGGTCGGGATCTCGAGAATCGTGACGGTCTGCGACGCGTCGAGATACCCGGACCCGCCGACCTGCACCTTGCCGTTTCGGCTGCTCGAAAGCAGGGCCGGCAGCCATCCGATCTCGAGCTCGCGGCCCACGGCGACGAGGACATCCGCTCGGCTCACCTCGAGGATGAAGCTCGGCTTCGGATCCACCTGGTGCGGATCCTGGTAGCCCTTGGCGAGGCCGACGACCGTGATCCGGTCGCCGCCGATCTCGCGCGCGATCGACGCCAGGTCTTCGGTGGTCGCCACGACGCGCAGCGGCGCGGGCGCGGCGAGCGTTGGGGCAACGGCGATGACCGCGATGGCGATGGCTCTAGAAAATATGGGCACCGTGTGCTCCAATCGAAAAATTCAGCTGGAAAAGAAACTCATGACTCTTGATGCCTTCCGCGAAGCTGATGCGACGGTACTGCCCGCGCACCTGGCTGAACTCGGTCGGCCAGAACGTCATGAACACGGACTGGCCGAGGTCGATCGCGCGCGCGTCCACCGAGCGGCCGGACCGGTCGATTCGCCCGCCGACGTACCACCGGCGCGCCAACTGATACTCACCCACCGCGTACACGCCGAACGCGCGGGCCTGTGGCTCGTCGGGCAGGTCCTGACGGCTCCAGATGAGCTCGGTGCGCAGGTTGAGGCGCTGGTAGATGGCGCGGCGCAGCGGCCGGTACCGGAACGTCGCGTCGACGCCGATGAGCTGCTTGGTCTGCACCGACGCGAACGCGCCGTCCGCGCCGATGCCGACACCGGCGCGCCCCACCGCCACCGACGTGCCGACGTCGATGTTCGACGACTCGGTGATGTCCTTGTAGGCGCGGGCGCGGCCGACGTAGGTGAGCTTGGATCGCGCATCGCTCTGGAAGACCTCCGACGCCCCGCCGTACACCTCGCCCGTGAACTCCAGGTACAGATGCGGGGTGTTGACCAGGTGCGAGAGCGACAGGCCGGCATCCGAGATCCCCTCGTCACCGCCGACGAGATTCCCGGTGACCAGCGGGCGGTCCACCGTCGGCAATGAGTGCGTATGCAGCGTGTTCACCTTCCCGAACTGGGCGCGCATCTTCCCGACCTTGAGGAGCAGGTTCGCCGGCAGCGACGTGAACGTGATGTAGCCCTCCTCCACCTCCGCGCCTTCGGGACCGAGGGCGACGAAGAAGTCGGCCTTCGCGTAGGGATCGACGATGGCCTGGAAGGCCGCCTCGACCTCGCTCAGTTGCAGCGGCGGCAAACCGGCCGGGCCGTTCTTACCCGCGGCGCCGACGAAGTTGCCGTTGACCGAGATGTCGGGGTTGAACACCTTGGAACTCGCCGCCACAGGAGCCGGCTGGGGCGTCTGCGGTGCGGCCGGCGCGGCGATCGGCCCCCCGATCTGCGCAAGCCGCTGCTCGAGCGCGAGCAACCGCTCGTCGTACTGCCGGCGGAGGACGTCGAACTCGCGCTTGATCCGCGCGACTTCGTCACGCACCTGCTGGACGTCGCCCGCCGTCTGGGCCACCGACGCGGGCGGCGCCTGGCCGGCCGACACGGGACGCGCGACGCAGAGACACGCGCCGATGAGAGTCGTTGCGACGAAAACGCGGAGAGGCCTACTTGAGACTGCACGCATCTGGGACTCCTCACTGAAAACGATCGCCAGGTCGCTGGCGCCACACGCGGGCGTCAGACCCGGTACGGCGACAGGGCGCCCGTCGCGGACGACGGAGCGGCCGGAGCGATAGTTAAGTCAGGGAGGACGGAGGGGCGCGCGCCGGGCCGCTTTCGGCCGGAGAGACGGTCACCGGAGCCGCGAGGTCGATGCGGCCCGCGAGGGCGCGGGTCAGGACCGGCCGCGCGAGTCTCGCACTCGTGATGGAACTGCCAAGCGCGCGCATCCAGTGACAGATGGCGCAATGCTCGCTCGCATCCGACGGGATGAGGGCGTTCAACCGCGCGACCGCGTGGGCGGAGACCAGCGGCCGGCCGCCCCAACCCACATCGGGATCGTCGGCCAGCGCGTGCCGAGTCGACACGAGCGGCAGGGCCAGGCTCGTCGCGAACGTGACGAGGGCGGCCAAAGCGACGACACGACGGCTGAAACGTGCCATGTCCTGAACCCAATCTATTCTCACGCGTGATGACCTGCGCCACGACGATGCCGTCGAACGTGCCGGAAATCTTCTGCACGCCCTCGACTTCGAGGCCGAGCATGGTGAGCCGCTCGACCGTCTCTTCGACGGACCAGTTGAAATCCACGTATTGCTTGAGCCAGTTCTGCGTCACTTTCATAGGCAAAAAACCGAAGCCCAGCATAGGCG
>JANOGJ010000008.1:0-1629 GCA_031405995.1 Acidobacteriota bacterium | reverse complement strand
GAATGCGATTGTCGGTCATCACGCTGTGCCCGACGACGATCGCGCGGGCGCCGAGACCGGCGAGCACGCCGTCGAGTTCTTCGTCGGTCCCCGTGCCGTCGACGAGGCCCCGATACCAGAGCGGGCCATCCGGCCGGCCGAGCAACTCCGGTTCCACGACGCTGCCAAGCATCGCGGCGGTGAGCTCCAGCCGCATGCGCGCGTCGATCGCGGCGCAGCCGGCCGCCGCGACCGGCGGACTCATACCGCCGTGGACGAACACGATGCCGTTGATGCGGACGAACGTGTTGCGGGTCCGGAGCCAGCGGCCGTAGTCGCCGGTCGGTCCGAACGCCCGATGCATCTCGACGAGGCCCAGCGGCGTAGTGTCGTAAAAGAACTTGCGGAAGGCCGGTTCGTCGAACACCTCGCCGGCCGCCTTCTTCAGCTTGCGCTCGCTGGCCGAGGCCGCCGTGAAAAGACCATCGCGGAGCGTCCGCGCGTCGCCGGACGCGAACGCCGAGTATTCCTTCGCGCTGACGTACCGCAGGTCGCCGACCATCCGCATGACTTCGTGGTTGCCGACGAGCGCGTGCACCCGGCCGCCCGCCTTCGCGGCGTCCGTCTCGAGCCGGCGCAGCAGGTCGAGCACCTGCTTCGAGTTCGGGCCGCGGTCGAGCACGTCCCCGGTCTGCACGAGCACGGCTTTGCCGCCGATCCATCGACGGTTCTTGTCGACGAGGCCAGCCTCGCGCAGGATCGCGACGAACGGGTCGAAGGCGCCGTGCACGTCGCCAATGGCGACGACGCGCTCGGTCGTCGTGATGGCGCAGGCGGGGGAGGGCGCGGGCGCTTGTGCCGCGGGTGTGGTGTGGGCAAGGAGGGCGAGGCCCGCCGCCGCGATTAGCCCGCGGATCACGCGCGCGTTGTACAGTGAGACGATGTGGCCGGGCACGATTTCATTGTAGCGGTGAACTGAGGATGACACCCCGAATTGAGACCGACAGCTTCGGCGAGATCGCGGTGCCGGCCGATCGGTACTGGGGCGCGCAGACCCAGCGGTCGCTGCATCACTTCAGCATCGGCGTCGAACACTTCCCGCGGCCATTGATTCGCGCGTTCGGGCTGCTGAAACAGGCCGCGGCCGAGACGAACGCCGAGCTCGGCCTGCTGCCCAGCCCTCTCGCCGGCCTGATCGCCGCCGCGGCGATCGAAGTGGTCGAAGGCAAGCTCGACGATCACTTTCCGCTCTTCGTCTGGCAGACCGGCAGCGGCACGCAGACGAACATGAACCTAAACGAAGTTATCGCCAACCGCGCGATCGAGCTCGGCGGCGGCGTCGTCGGCATCAAGACGCCGGTGCACCCGAACGACCACGTCAACCTGGGCCAGTCGTCGAACGACACGTTTCCGACGGCGATGCACATCGCGGCCGCCGAGGAGACGGTCCGGCACCTGCTGCCGGCGGTCGATCGTCTGCGCGACACGCTCCACGCCAAGGCGTCCGCATTTGCCGGCATCGTCAAGATCGGCCGGACCCACCTCCAGGACGCGACGCCGCTGACGCTCGGCCAGGAGATCTCCGGCTGGGTCGCCCAGCTCGATTTGGCGCGCGGGGCCATCGAGGCGTCGTTGCCCGCGGTGTACGAC
>JANOGJ010000880.1:0-1943 GCA_031405995.1 Acidobacteriota bacterium | reverse complement strand
CCCCGAAGCGCGCCGATCTCGACGACTACTACGCCCAACTCCCAGAGTTGGCCGCTCCACATCTCACCAAGCTGCGCGAGCTGTGTCGCCACGGGATGCCAAAGGCACAAGAGGCGCTCCACTGGAACAACCCCGCCTTCGTGCAAGACGGGACGCGGCTGCTGATGCTCCAGTCGTACAAGCAGCACTGCTCGCTGCGGTTCCCGACACGTCAGTTCGCGGCGCAGCGCGAAGCGGTCGAAGCGGCGGGGTACGAGGCTGGCGAGGGCTTCATCAAGCTCCCGTACGACCGCGAACTCCCGGTCGCCCTGCTCGAGCGACTCATCAAGGCACGCCTCGACGAGTTCGAAGCCACGGGCGCCGGCTGGTAACGCCGCTAGGAGGTGACGGCGGTCGTCGTCTCAATCGCCTCAGGAGCGGAGTGTCGGCTCTGTCCAACCTCGACCTTGCGAGGCTTCGCTTGTTCGGCGACGGGGATGCGAATCGTGAGCACGCCGTCGTGGAGGTCAGCCTCGAGGTTCTGAAGATCGAGGCCATCGCCGAGCTGGATCTGGCGTCGGAAGGTGCCCCGGTAGCGCTCACCGAAGTACGGCTGGTCGGTCTCCTGGCGCTGCCAGTTGCGTTCCGCGGCGATGGTCAGCACGTTGCGCTCGACGGTGATGTCGAGGCTCTCCGACTTCACGCCAGGCAGGTCGATGTGAACCCACACGTCGCTGCCACGGCGGAAGGCGTCCATCGGCATCACGCCACCGGTGTTCTGCTGCCGACCGGACAGCCGGCTGAAGAGCGTGTCGAGGTCGCGGAACGGGTCGGTCTGAATCAACATGTCAACACTCCTTCTTGAGTTGGTGGGACCACTGGACGGTCCGAATACTCAACATAATAGAGCGCGGTTATGTTGAGTGTCAAGAGGTGATTATGTTGACACAGTGAGCTCCTGTTGGCATCATTGGACCATGGCACAGAAGAAGTCGGCCCGAGGCAAGGCGGTAGCTCGGCAGCACTCCACACTCGAGGGTTGGCTGAGTTCGCAGACCTCACCGAACACACGCTCTGCGTATCGATCCGACCTCGAGGCGTTCGGCGACTGGTGTGCTCGTCAGGGAGCCATCCCCTTGACCGCCGACCCGGCCACACTCGTTGCGTTCCAAGCCGCCCGCGAGGAAGCCGGCGACAGCGCCTCGACGCTCCGACGGCGATGGTCCGCGATGTCGTCGTTCTACGACTTCGCAGTCGACCAACAGCTGCGAACCACCAACCCGGCGCTCGGCGTCGATCGGCCCAAGGTTCTATCCGGCGACCCGAGTCCGACGGTACGACTCTCCGAGGAGGCCGTCGCGACCTGTCGAGCCGTCGCAGCAGCGCTCGATCCACGCCTGGAAGCGCTCGTGGCGCTGCTCGTGTGCGACGGGCTCAAGGTCGCAGAAGCACTCGCTCTCAACATTGACGACCTCTCCGGCAAGCCATCAGCGACGACGATCACCGTCCGGCGGCGTGGCGAATCGAAGCGAATAGTTCTCAACCGCGACAGTGCACGTGCTGTCCGGCGATGCGTCGGGAAACGCCGCACCGGCCCCGTCTTCATCAGCGAACGATCGTCGAAGTCGGACGCTCCACCTCGGCTGACACGTTTCGGAGCCGACCATCTCATCCGCCAACTCAGAACCGACGACACGACGGAACAGGTGACAGCAAACGCATTGCGACGATTCCACATCAACGAGCATCAACTCCGTAGCACCGTCCTCGAGGACGTCCGGGATCGCGCCGGACTTGCGGACGTACGCGGCGTACGCCGATACGTCGATCCCGAGCCGAAATGACTGCTCAGCTCGTTGCGCTCTGCTTCGATGCGAACGATCCGATGCGTCTGGCGCGTTTCTGGGCCGAGGCGCTGCGCTGGAAGGTCGGTGACGAGACCGATGATGTGGTCAGCATCGTGC
>JANOGJ010000214.1:0-4872 GCA_031405995.1 Acidobacteriota bacterium | reverse complement strand
GGCGGCGTCGAGATCGGCGTCCGGAAACACGATGTTTGGTGACTTGCCGCCCAACTCGAGCGTCAGGTGCTTCAGCGTCTCGGCCGCCGTCCGCATGATGCCCTTGCCTGTGGACGTGTCACCCGTGAACGCGATCTTGTTGATGCCCGGATGCTCGACGATCGCCTGGCCCACCGTGGCGCCGCTGCCCGTGATCACGTTGAGCACGCCGGGCGGAAACCCGACTTCGATCGCCAGCTCGCCAAGCGCGAGCGCGGTGAGCGGCGTCTGACTCGCCGGCTTCAGAATGACGGTGTTACCCGTTGCCAGCGCCGGGGCCACCTTCCACACCGCGAGCAGCAACGGGAAGTTCCACGGCACGATGGCCGCCACGACGCCGAGCGGTTCGCGCAGGGTGTAGACGAGCGCCTTGCCCTTCACCGGCACCGTCTCGCCGTGAATCTTGTCCGCCCAGCCCGCGAAGTACTGCAGGCATTCGGCCGCCATCGGAATTTCGACGTGGCGAGACTCCATGATCGGCTTGCCGTTGTGGAGCGTCTCCAGGCGCGCGATCTCGTCGGCCTTCTCCATCAGCCGCTCGCCGAGCTTCCAGACGAGCCGGCCGCGCTCGCGCGCCGACATCTGGCCCCACGGCCCGTCGAACGCCGCGCGCGCCGCCGTCACCGCAGCGTCCACGTCCGCCGTCGATGCCGACGCGACCTCGGCAATGACCTCCTCGGTCGCCGGGTTCACGACGGGCATCGTCTTGCCGCCCTCCGCGTCGCGCCACTCGCCGCCGATCAACAACTGCTTGCGTCCGAGCATCATCGAGGGTGTCTCCAAGAAACGAGGTCGGGACTCGTTATTGCACAAAAACGAGTCCCGACCTTGTTACAGCATTGTCATTTGCCTTTGAACGTCGGCGTGCGCTTTTCCAGATTCGCCGCGATCCCCTCGCGCGCGTCGTCACTCTCGAAGAGCAGTTGCTGCAGCTCGCGCTCGAGCGCGAGGCCTTCGCCGAACCCGGCCTCGGCGCCTGACTGCACCGCGCGCTTGATGCGTCCGACCGCCAGGCTCGCCTTATGCGGCGGCGTGAACTGCCGCGCGTATTCAAGCACGGCGTCGATAAACGGCCGCCCAGCCAGCTTGTCGTCGCCCCAGACTTCGGTGACGAGCCCGATGCCCGCCGCGTCGTCCATCGTCATCAGCCGGCCGTTCACCATGAGGTCCATGGCCCGCGCCTTGCCGACGAGCCGGACGAGCCGCTGCGTCCCGCCGGTGCCCGGCAGCACGCCAAGCGCGACTTCCGGCAGGCCGATCTTCGCCCCGCCCTGCCTCGCGATCCGCAGGTCGGCCGCCCTCGCCACCTCGAGCCCGCCGCCGACGGTGTGGCCGTTCAGCGCGGCGATGACCAGCTTCGGCGTCTGCTCGAGCCGGTTCAGCGTCTCGTTCGCGTGCAGGCAGAAGTAGTACTTGAACCGGGGATCGGCGTCCTTGAGCATGCCGATCGTGGCTCCGGCACAGAAAAACTTCTCGCCGGCGCCGGTGATGACGATGACGTGGACGGACGCGTCCATGCGGGCGTCGAGGATCGCGGCGTCCAGTTCCCGCATCAGCTCGTAGCTGTACGTGTTGGCCGGCGGCTCGTTCAGCGTCAGCAGCGCGACGCCGGCATCAGTGCGGCAAGTGATCTTCGCCATGAAGAGTCTAGGTATTTTCCTTCATGTTCTTCATGGTGAAGGCTTTTTCAGGCTTCGGTCCGAATGTACTGGAAGTTCACGGGCCGGCCCTTGACGCCGCGCGCTGGCGGCGCGATGTAGTTGGCGAAGACGCCCGTCTCGTAGATCGGCGCGTTCATGATCGACAGGAGGAACTGGCGGTCGGCCGGCACCGGCAGCCACTCGTGCTTGCTCCGCGTCCACTCGTCCTTCGAAAGGAACCGGCCGTTCGGGTCGAAATGCAGCCCGGCGAACTGGCCGATGCCCCGGTTGAACTTGCGATCCGGCAGGCGCAGCCGATCCGACAGGCCGTGGCGCTCCAGGATCTTGTTCCAGCGGTCGACGCCCGCCTGGCAGTCGCCCACGTACCAATCGCGCAGCACCTCGTTCATCGCGTTGCGCATGGGAATCTCGAGCACGTGGGCCTCGCCGTCCTTGACCGTTTCGAGTTTGTAGATGGCGTCCACGACCCGGTGTTCGGTCCACTTCTCTTCTTCCGCCCGGCCTTTGAGGCCGTTGGCGAAGTAGGAGGCGGCGTTGGTCGAGATCTCGTTGCCGTGCAGGTCGAGGCTCAAAGAAAACCAGAGATTGATGTACTTCTGGATGGTCGGCAGGTCGATGCCGCCCAGCGCGCGCACGTCCTCGGCGAACCCGGCCTCCTTCATCAGCGCGCCCGTCCGGTCGATGATGCGGCCCACGCCCGTCTCGCCGACGAACATGTGATGGGCCTCCTCGGTCAGCATGAACCGCGTCGTGCGCGAGAGCGGATCGAGCGAGCTCTCCGAGAGCGAGAGGAGCTGCGACTTGCCGTCGCGGTCGGTGAACATCGTGAACATGAAGAAATCGAGCCACGTGTCGATCGGCTCGTTGAACGCCTCGAGGATGCGCGGCTTGTCCGTGTTGCCGCTCTGGCGCGCGAGCAGCTCCTCCGCCTCGTCGCGGCCGTCGCGGCCGAAGTACGAATGGAGCAGGTACACCATCGCCCAGAGATGCCGGCCCTCCTCGACGTTGACCTGAAAGAGATTGCGCATGTCGTACATGCTCGGGCAGCGGTGCCCCAGCCAGCGCTGCTGCTCGACGCTCGCCGGTTCGGTGTCGCCCTGCGTCACGATGAGCCGCCGCAGCTGATTCCGGAACTCACCCGGCACTTCCTGCCAGACGGGCTGCCCGTACAGGTCGCCGAAACCAATCGTCCGGCTGACGACGGGATCGGCGAGAAAGATGCCCCAGCGGTACTCCGGCAGGCGCACGTACTCGAAGTGCGCCCAGCCGGCCGCGTCCACGCTGACCGCGGTGCGGACGTAGATCTGGTGATAGTGCTGGAAGCCCTGCGGCCCCATGTCCTTCCACCACTGGATGTACTGCGGCTGCCAGTGCTCGAGCGCCCGCTGCAGGCTCTTGTTCAGGTGCAGGTCGACGTTGTTGGGAATCTTGTCGGCTGAGATCATGTTCTTCCGAAATCGAACGCGGCGCGCTCGGATGTCCCGTACGCCGTGAGGGCGCCCTTGGGGCCCACGGCGTTCGGCCGCTGGAAGATCCAGTTCTGCCAGGCGGACAGACGGCCGAAGATCTTGGTCTCCATGGTCTCGGGGCCGACGAACCGGAGGTTGGCTTCCATGCCGGTCAACGCGTCCGGTGACAGCGCCGACCGACTCTCGACCGCCAAACGCACCTCGTCATCCCAATCCATGTCGTCCGGTGCGAACGTCACGAGCCCGGCCTTGGCCGCCTCGGCCGGATCGAAGGGCCCCACGTGGTTCAGCGCCTCGCCCACCTTCTCCAGCGCGCCGTAGAACCGCGCCTCGAGGCGCGTAAGGCCGTTGCTCATCGGGTACGGGCCGGCGTTCATCGTGGAGAACTGAATCGCGTTTGGACGCCCGGGGTCGTCGAGCATGTAGGAGCGATCGGCGGCCAGCGCCAGTTCCATCAGCGTGCCGGCAAACGCGTTGCCCGGCTCGATGAAGGCGAAGAAGCTCCGCGCCGACAAGTCGACGCGCTTCAGCGTGCGCTTGATGAAATGGGTGACCTCGCGCACGAACCAGTGACCGGCCTGAGCCTCCAGGACGGCGTCGGCCTCGAGGACGCGCGCGGGATCGCCCTCGGTCTTCAGCACGACCGTGCCGATCTCCGGCTCGTTCACCCGCAGCCGCAGGATCGCGTCGTCCACTTCGCGGAACGCACGGAGCGGCCAGAACTTGTCGCCCGCGGCCATGATGGCGTCGGGCGTCGACTCGATCGGCGCCTCGGGCGCGCGGACGATGAGCGTGGCGACGCGGCCGGCGCGATCGATCTTGAGCGACACCGAGGAGTACTCGATGGCGTCGGCGGACACCGTCGGATCGAGGGGGCCGAGCGTCACGCCAGGGCCGGTGGCGGGCCGGTCGGATGCGGCCGCGAGCGCCTGGGCGCGTTCCGCCACGGCCGCCTTGAAGCGGCTCGACGTGACGGTCGCGTCCACGAGCTTCCACTCCACGGCGCGCTTGCCCTTCACCCCTTCGGCCAGGGTGCCAAAGACGTCGGCGAGGTCGCGGCGAACCTTGCGCTTGTCCACGACGCGGGTCAGGCCGCCGGTGCCCGGCAGGACGCCCAACAGCGGCGTCTCCGGCAGGCTCACGGCCGAGTTGGCGTCGTCGACCAGGATAATCTCGTCGCAGGCGAGCGCGAGCTCGTAGCCGCCGCCCGCGCAGATGCCGTTCAGCGCGGCGAGGAACTTCACCCCCGAGTGCAGGCTCGCGTCCTCCATCGCCAGGCGGGTCTCGTTCGTGAACTTGCAGAAGTTCACCTTCCAGGCGTGCGTCGAGCCGCGCAGCATGAAGATGTTGGCGCCCGCGCAGAAGATGCGCTCCTTGAGGCTCGTCAGGACGACCGCGTGAACTTCGGGATGCTCGAAGCGGATGCGCTGGACTGCGTCGGCGAGTTCGATGTCGACGCCGAGATCGTACGAGTTGAGCTTCAGCTTGTAGTCGGGCGAGAGCCCTGCGTCCTCGCGGACGTCCATGCCGAGCGTCGCGACGGCGCCGTCGAACGCGAGCTTCCAGTGCCGGTAGCGGCCGGGATCGGTTTCGAACGAAAGGGCGGCCGAAGAGGTCCGAGTTTCAGTCGTGGCCATAAATGAAGCCCCAGACTACCGATCGCGGCAAGGGGTGTCAAGGCACTATAATGCTGACAGGCGAGG
>JANOGJ010000866.1:0-3883 GCA_031405995.1 Acidobacteriota bacterium | reverse complement strand
GGCGATGTACGCGTTCACGCCGGCCGCAAACGCGGTGAAGATCCGCTTCCCGTCGGGGTGATAGCTGGTCCACTCGCGGTCGTCCATCGGACCGCGGTACTTCAGCAGGCGCGCCGTACGATCGCGCGCGACCGCGCCCGGTCCGAGAATCTCGGCGAGCCGGCCCTCGCGCTCGCGCCGCCACATCTCCATCTGCCAGAGCCGATCCTGTGCCATGACGTAGCCCTGCGCCATGAAGAGGTCGTCGGTGCTCTGCGCGTAGATGTGCGGGACACCCCAGCGATCGCGAACCACCTCGACGTCGGCGCGAAGGCCGGGCAACCGGAGCTCGCCCGTCACCTCGGAGAGCGACGCCCGTGCGAGCGCGAGCCAGCGGGCGTCGGGCGGCCCATCCTGGCCGGCCGCAACCCCGGCGCCGGCAGCAGCCAGCAAGCCGATCAGAAGGTAGCGAGGGGACGTGGGCATGGGGCGCAGTGTAGACCCGGCACCCCCGGCACGCCAGGTACGCCGGGTGCCGCGCTGGTCAACGATTCCGGCCTTTCGTCGTATTGTTGTTACATGCCCCAGCTGGAGGCGCGCGAGACGCGCGACCTGGCCTCAGAACTGAAGTTCTCCGTAGACCCCTCCACCGCCGGCCGGATTCGCGACTGGGCCCGGGCGCGCCTGGTTCCGGATCCCCACGCCACGGGACCGGCCGAGGAGTACCGGACCACCACGATCTATTACGACACGCAGGATCTGGCGGTCTACCACCGACGCGGGTCGTACGGCCGAAGCAAGTTCCGGGTCCGCCGCTACAACGAATCCGACATGGCGTTTCTCGAGCGCAAGCTCCGGACGTCGGGCGTGCTGTCGAAGCGCCGGACGCTCGCGCCGGTCGATGACCTGGCGCGCCTCGTCGCACAGACGGCCAATCCGGACTGGCACGCCTACTGGTTTCACCAACGCGTGATCATGCGCAAGCTGCATCCGGTCTGTCAGGTGTCCTATCGCCGCCTGGCGCGCGTGGCGATGACCGACTACGGGCCCATCCGCCTGACGCTCGATGACGAGCTCGTGGCGCTGCCGGTCTCGGGGCCGGCGTTCGTGTCGGGCCCGGGCACGTCGATCCTGCCGGACCGCATGATTCTCGAGATGAAGTTCCGCGTGGAGATGCCGGCCGTGTTCCGGCAACTGGCCGAACTCTTCGCGCTCAAGCCCGAACGCCTGTCAAAGTACCGGCTGGCCGTGGAAGCGCTGGGCCGCACGGAAGTGCGCTCGACCATACGCGACCAGAAGTCGGGGGCGACGCGTGCCTGAGTTCCTGAAGACCGCGTTGGCCTCCGGGCCGGCGATTGATCCCGCCGACGTCGGCATTCGGCTGGTCGCGGCGCTCGTGCTGGGCCTCGTCGTCGCGTGGGTCTACCGGCGGACGCGGCCGGCGACCGACATCGCGGGCTCGTTCCCCGGCACGCTCGTGCTGCTCGCCGTGCTGATCGCGATGGTGACGCAGGTCATCGGCGACAACGTCGCGCGCGCGTTCAGCCTGGTGGGCGCCTTGTCGATCGTGCGATTCCGCACCGTGGTGCGCGACACGCAGGATACGGCGTTCGTCATCTTCGCCGTGGTCGTCGGCATGGCGGTGGGCGCGAGCACGCTGCTCGTGGCCGGCATTGGCATCGTGATCGTGGCGGCCGCCGCCTTCCTGATGAGGACGCGGGAATCATCGGCCGCGTTTGCGGAAGACACGCCCCCGTTCCTGCTGCACGTGCGGGTCGGCCTGGGTCACGACGTCGAGGCGCTCCTTGCCGAGACCCTGGGCGCGCATCTCGGCGCGCGCCGGCTGCAATCGATGGGCACGGCCAAACAAGGACTGTCGATTGACGTGATGTACGGCGTCGCGTTGCGGACCGCGGCGTCGGCCGAGGCGCTCGTGAAGGCGCTGAACCGGCTCGACGGGGTCCAGAGCGTAGAGATCGCGCGGTCGCCCGGAAACGGAGAACCTCAATGAGCACTCGACTCCTCATCGCCGGCGCCCTCGCCGTCACGGTCTTCGGGCAGGCGCCCGGCGGCCAACAGCCGGGCCGAGGCGGCCCGGGCGGCGGGGGGCCCGCCCGCGAGCGCCCGGTCGTCGCGCAATTCGACAAGGACGGCAACGGCCGGCTGAACACGGACGAGCGCAAGGCCGCGCGCGACTTTCTCGCGTCGCAGCCGGCGACAGGACCGGGCGGACGCGGCGGACGCGGCGGCGCGCTCGCCGGCCCCGTCGAACCCGGCCCGCGCCTGGCGCCCGCCGATGTGAAGAAGTACGGCAACGAGCCGCTCTACGACATGGCGACGCTCCGCACGCTCTTCCTGCAGTTCGAGGCCGAGGACTGGGAAGCCGAGCTCGCGGCGTTCAACAACACCGACGTCGACGTGCCCGCGACGCTCAGCGTCGACGGCCGAACGTACCGCGACGTCGGCGTGCACTTCCGCGGCGCGTCGTCGTACTTCACCGTGCCGGCGGGACGCAAGCGCTCGCTCAACCTGGCCATGGACTTCGCGCAAGGGAGCCAGCGGCTGGGCGGCTACAGCACGATCAATCTGCTCAACTCCCACACCGACCCGACCTATCTGCGCACCGTTCTCTATCTCGAAGCCGCGCGCGCCTACCTCCCCGCGCCCAAGGCGAATTACCTGCGCGTCGTCATCAACGGCGAGAGCTGGGGCGTCTACGTCAGCGCGCAGCAGTTCAACCGGGAGTTCATCAACGAGTGGTTCAAGACCACGGACGGAACGCGGTGGAAGGTGCCGGGCAGCCCGGGCGGCCGCGCGGGGATGGAGTACCTCGGCGAGGACGTGGGGCCGTACAAGAACCTGTTCGAGATCAAGTCGAAGGACAATCCCAAGTCGTGGGCGGACCTGATCCGGCTCACGCGGATTCTGAACGAGACGCCGCCGGCGGACCTGGCCAAAGCGCTCGCGCCGATTCTGGATGTCGACGCCACGTTGAAATTCCTCGCCCTCGAGGTCGCGCTGGTGAACCAGGATGGCTACTGGGTGCGGTCGAGCGATTACAGCCTCTATCAGGACGTCAAAGGCCGATTCCATTTCTTCCCGCACGACGCGAACGAGACGTTTCTCGCCGGGCGTGGCGGAGGGCCGCGCGGCGGGCCGCCGCCACCGCCGCCGGGCGTGGTCACCGAGCCTGGGCGGGGCGCTGAGCCGTTTCCTCCCGGCCGACAGGCGGGTCCGCCGAGGGCGGGCGGCCCGGGCGGCGGCGTGGAGCTCGATCCGCTCGTCAGCCTCAACGACGCGACGAGACCGCTGCGGTCGAAGCTGCTGGCCGTCCCGGCCCTGCGCGACCAGTACCTCCGCCACGTGCGCGACATCGCGGAGAAGTGGCTCGACTGGAACAAGATCGGCCCGCTCGTCACCCGGTACCAGGCGCTCATCGCGGCCGACGTGAAGGCGGACACGCGCAAGCTCGACTCGTACGAGGCGTTTGAGGCCAGCGTGGCCACGCTCAAGGACTTCGTGGCGCGCCGGCGGGCGTACTTGCTGAGCTACAAAGCAAAGATCGAGTAGTCCTGGGTCCTCGGTTATTACGGCAATAACTCACTACAATGTCTCCACCCCGGAGGCTGCCATGTCCTACGTACGCCGCGTGAGTCTTGTTGTCGGTGCCGCCCTCTTCGCTGTGGCCGCTGTTGTGGCCCAGAACCCTCCCGCGCCGCCGCCGGCCGCGCAGATCGCGCCGACCAACGACGCGCCGAATCCCTTCGAGACCATCGAGGGCTGGGCGAAGATGCCCGCCGGACGCGAGTGGGGATCGACGAGCGCGGTCGACATTGATAAGGATGGGCGGTCGATCTGGGTCGCGGAGCGGTGCGGCAAGAACGCGGCAACGGGCCGTGCGACG
>JANOGJ010000795.1:0-2206 GCA_031405995.1 Acidobacteriota bacterium | reverse complement strand
ACGCACCCAGCTCGCCACGACGCTCGAGGCGTCGGCGCCGAAGACGCCGGGGATCCCGGCCCTTCAATGCAGAGGGCGCGACGAACGAATCACCGCTCGGTACCGCGCAGGCGGCGCCGGTCGAAGACGCCCCGCCCGAGGCAGGTGGCGAACCCGCCCAGCCCAACCCTCGACGGCGCCGGCGAAGGCGCCGCTGGGTTGGCGGTCCTCCGACCGACGAGTCGGCCGAGAATCCCTCCTCGTCCGATCAACCGGTAGCTGGCGATGCTGAGCCCGACGACTGGGACGGGCCCGCGAATGGAGACAGTGCCGAGGAAGCCATGAATTCCGCCGAGCCGGGCCCTGAGAGCAGCGAGCCCGAGTTCGATCGCCCGCGCAGGCGGCGCCGGCGCCGCCGAGGCGGGGGCGCGCCCGTGAGCGACGTCCGCTTGCGGCAGATGCTCGACCTGCTGCGGCGCGAGTTCGGCCTGCGTCACTTCCGGCCCGGACAGGAAGAGACCATTCGCGCGGTCCTCGACAATCTCGACACGCTCTGCGTGCTGCCGACCGGCGGAGGAAAATCGCTCACCTATCAGCTGCCGAGCCTGCTTCTTCCGGGGCTGACGGTCGTCGTCTCACCGCTGATCGCGCTGATCCGCGACCAGTTCGAGAAGCTGCGCGCTCAGGGGATCGAGACCGTCCGCCTCGACAGCTCGCTCACGGGCACCGAGAAGGAAGAGGCGCTCACGCTGCTCGAGGAAGGCGACCAGAAGATCGTGCTGATCACGCCCGAGGGCGCGACCGGCCCCGCGTTCAAGAAGCGCGTCGCCGACCAGACGGTTTCGCTGCTCGTGATCGACGAGGCGCACTGCGTCTCGGAGTGGGGCCACGATTTCCGGCCCGCGTACCTGGCGCTCGGCGCGTTGGCCGAGGACCTCGGACGCCCGCCGATCCTCGCGCTCACCGCCACGGCGCCGCCGCTCGTGCGCGCGGAGATCGTCAAGCGGCTCGGGCTGCGCGATCCCGTGATGGTGGTGAAGCCGGTCGCGCGGCCGAACCTGCGCTTCGAGGTGAAGGACTGCCCGTCCGAGGACATCAAGCGCCGCGAGCTTGTGCAGTATCTGCGCCGCCTGCGCCGGCCCGGGATCGTCTACTGCTCGACGGTGAAGGACGTCGAGGAGCTGGGCGCGCTGTGCAAGCTCGCGCGCATTCCCGCCGAGATCTACCACGGCCGGCTCACCAAGGCCGAACGCGACCACGCGCACAGGCGTTTCATGTCGTCGGGCAAGCGCATCGTGATGATCGCGACCAGCGCCTTCGGCCTGGGCGTGGACAAGGCCGACATCCGCTACGTACTGCACTATCAGGTGCCGGGCTCGCTCGAGTCCTACGTCCAGGAGGCCGGCCGAGGCGGGCGCGACGGGCTGGCCACGCGCTGCATCCTGCTCTGGGATCCCCAGGACGTGGACGTGCAGCGGCACTTCCTCTCCGAGGGCCCGGCGACGCGGTCGCAGATCAAGAAGCTGGTCGAGGGGCTGTCGGCCTGGTCGAAGGACGGGCGAGCGGTCGACGCGCCGACGCTCGCGATGGCGACCGAGGTCGGCGTGACGCGCACGAAGGCGATCCTCGAAGGACTGCGCGACGCCAACCTGGTCACGGAGGTCGACGCGGCGTTCACGCTCGTCGGCGCGATCGAGATCAACGACGCGGTGAAGCTGCTCTCGCGCCGCAACGAGGAGCGCAAGACCACCGATCGGCGCCGGCTCGAGACCATCATCAACTACGCCAACAACACGACGGAGTGTCGGATGATGCAGATCCGGCGCTACTTCGAGGACGGTGAGCCTTCGCCGTGCGGGCACTGCGACGTGTGCGAGCCGAAGCTGCGCCGCCGTCGGCGCCGCCCGAAGGGCGGCGGTCGCGGCAACGGCGGTGGCTCGGACCGAGACGACGACGAGTGAGCTTCGAGCGGGAGGCGGACGTCGCTCGCGAGGCGGCGCTCGCCGGCGGTGAGGTGATCGCGCGCCACGACTCCGCCGAGCGGCGCGCGTCCTTCGAGAAGTCGACCGACAATCCCGTTACGGCCGCGGATCTCGAGGCGAACGCCGCGATCCTGGCAGTCATTCGCGCGGCCTTCCCAGGCGATGCCGTGCTCTCCGAGGAGACCGCCGACGACGCCGCGCGACTCGGCGCGGATCGGGTCTGGGTCGTCGACCCGCTCGACGGC
>JANOGJ010000776.1:0-8512 GCA_031405995.1 Acidobacteriota bacterium | reverse complement strand
CGTCGTTTCCAGGTGTCCCTCGGCGAACGCCCAGAAGAACAGGTGGCGCAGGCGGGAGAGCAGACGATTGGTCCCGACCTCAACGCTCTTGGAGCCAGGCTTGCTCCGTCCGTCAGCCTGTTCCTGCCGGCGCCAAGTGCGCACGCTTTCAACGTCGGCAACACTTGCGACCGCCCACTCGATACCCGATGCCTTCAACTGACCAGGGACTTTTCGTCCTGGTGCCCGAACGCTAGGGGGCCGACAAGGGGATTCAGCAGCGCAAAAGCCTGGAGAGCAAGCGCCGATGGGCGAAAGCGCATTGTTCTCAGCGACGCCCACCACGTGGGCTGCCATTTGAGCGAACCGGTGTGCGAAACACCAACCGAATTCGACGCTTGGGGTGCGCCCCAAAGCGCTCTCGGCCCCACTCGCGAAACCAACGATTGGTCACGCGGAGACGAGGTTTGGCTCGGCCGATCCTCTGTGCAAACTTGTGTAAACAGAGTCGTTCCGTGCGCGGCGTTCTGAAACGGTCTGCGCCAGATCACTCCGATGAATCCGGGTCTGATCCGTTCTGCCCTTCATCAGTCGATGCTTGAGGGGCTGGCGCCCGTAAGGGCGTGGGGGTTCGAATCCCCCCTTCCGCACCAATATTGGTCCGGGGACTTCGTCCCCGGAACCCCTTACGCGCTCACTCGTGGCGTACCTGGCGTACCTGACGTACCTGGCGTACCTGACGTACCTGACGTACCTGACGTACCTGGCGCACCCGGCCGGTGCTCTACAATGGTGTCGTCGGTCGTGAGTGATCCGCGCTCCCCTGGCTCGATCACGGCGGAGGCTCCATGTCGGACACGCGCGACCTCGCATCCGTCCTCGCGGCGGCAGACCAGGCGGCAGCGGCGGGCGACCACGTGTCCGCCGAGAAGCTGCTGCGCGAAGCGGCCGCCTTGCAGGAAGCCAGCCTCGGACCGCTGCATCCGGATCTCGCCAACACGCTGAATAACCTCGCCGTCGTCTGCGAGATGACGAACCGGCCGGCCGACGCCGAACGCTACTACCGCAAGGCGGCGGCGATCGCGGCCGCGTCGCTCGCCGCGGACCATCCGTTCGTCGCGACAAGCCGGAAGAACCTCGAGGAGTTCTGCGCGGCCCGGGGCATCCCGGTCGAGCCGCCGGTGATGCGGCTCGCGCCCGTGCCCACGCAGCCGAAGCCGCAGCCACCGGCGCGGCCCTCGTACGCCCCCCCTCGGATGACGCGGCCGGCACGGCGCACGAACCCGATCGCGATCGGCGCCGCGATCGTGGGCGGAGTCGTCATCGTGATGCTCGTCGCCAGCCGCACATGGACGAGCGACGCGCCGTCGCCGTCTAAACCCATCGGTGCGGCGGCTCCATCCGCCTCGTCGGCTCCCGCGACGATCGAAACGCGATCGCCAGCCGCGACGGCTCGCGGGCGCGGCGCGGCGGCGCCCGAGAACCTGGCGACCATCGCCTCGGGTTCGGCGGCGCCCCCGGGCGTCGTCAACGCGCGCCTGTGCCGAGCGATCACCACCGGCACCGTGGATTGGTCGTGTGAGGCCCCGGCGACGCCAATCGGCCGGGGACCGGTTTACTTCTACACGCGTCTCACCGCGCCGCGGGACACCACGGTCCAGCATCGCTGGTATCGCGACGGCCAGCTTCAGCGGGTCGTCGACCTCAGCATCAGCGCGAACATGGGGCGCGGATATCGGACGTACAGCCGCTCGGTGCTGGACAGCTTCAGCGTCGGCGAATGGCGGGTCGAGCTGCGGAGCGCGGCCGGCGCGCTCCTGCACGAGGAGCGCTTCGACGTCCGCTGACCTGCCCTACGGGCTCGATCCGTAGTCGTCCTAGGCGCACGGGCATTTTGTGCGAGGACGGCCGGGGTGATGCGGTTGCCGCGCTACACTTTCCGGTCATGAAACGCGCTCTGGCCCTCGCCGCGGTCCTGTCGCTCGCCCTGGCCAGCCGCGAATTACGGTAAAGCGTTTGCACACTACGATCCTGACCACCGACGCCGAGTTCGACGCGCTCCGTGAGGAGTGGGACGCCCTGCTCGAAGCGAGCGACCAGCGCGTCTTCTTCCTGCGATGGCACTGGAACCGGACGTGGTGGCAGTTCTACGCGCCGCCCGGCAGCCGCCTGCTGCTCGTCGCGTGCCGCGACGCCGGCGGCCGGCTCGTCGGGCTGGCGCCGTTCTACCTCCAGACGCGCCGTTACTTCGGCTTTCTGGCGATGCGGGAGGTCTGTTTTCTCGGCACCGGCACGCCCTTGAAAACGAGCGAGTACCTCGCGATCGTCGCGCGTCGCGGGTCGGAGGCGGAGGTCGGCGAAGCGGTGGCCGGCGCGCTCATCGCACACGGCGGCTGGGACCGGCTCTGGCTCTGGTGCGTGCCCGTCGAGTCGGCCACGTTCCCCCGCTTCCACGCGGCGCTCGGCCCACGCGGATCGCAGGCGCCGTGCGACCGCGCGCATGTCCTCGACACGCGCGGCGACTGGGAACATACCAAGCGGAGCTTTCGACATGACGTGGACCGCGCGCTTCGCCAGGTCCTCAGCGAGCCGGGATCGCGCGTGACGCGCGTGCAGAACATCGGCGAACTCGAGCCGGCCCTGGACGATCTCGTGCGGACGCATCAGGCGCGATGGCGGACGAAGGGCCAGCCAGGATCGTTCGCCTTCCCGCACTTCGACGCGTTCCTTCGACACGTCGCCCGCGACGGCTTCGAACACGGGCGGCTGGGGCTATGGCGGCTGACCCTCGGCGGCGAGTGCGCGGCGGCGCTCATCGCGTTCGTCGACTTCGGCACGGTCCATTACTTCCAGAGCGGATTCGATCCCGAGTCTCCGCACAGTCTCGGCCAGGTGATGGTCGGACTGGCGATTCGGGACTGCGTGGCCGCCGAGGACGTCTCGTCGTTCGACCTGATGGGCGGCCGCGCGGCCTACAAGGACGAATGGACGTCGGCGTTTCGCGAGACGCTGGAATTCGAGTACCTGCCGGCCGGACTGCGGTCGACCGTGTTCGCGCGGACGCGCGAGGTGCGCGAACGATTGGCGCGCGTGCGCCGCGCCTACCGCGCGTGGAGACGGCGGGGCACCAGTCGCACCGTCCGATAGAGTCCGCGGAGCAGCGGCAGGCACCGCACGACGAAGCCTCCGGGCGCTCGGCCGGTCGCGATCAGGGTGGTCGAGATGCGGCGCCGCCCGCTCCAGATCCGCTCGATCATGAAGTGACCTTCCCCGGCGCACGAGTCCATCCACGCGAGATCGACATTCGCCTGAGCGGCCGCCACGTTCTCGAGCTCGAGCTGCACGCCCGGCGAGAAGCGCGCGAGCTGCTCATCGAAGCCGATCTTGAACGAGAACGCGGCCGGCGGCGCGAGGAAGTTGCATTTCATGGCGATCGGCCGGCCGTCGAGGAAAAGCCCCAACAGCATCAGCCGGCCGCGCTCGTGCGCGGCTCGCGCGATGCGCTCGAAGTAGTCTCGCTGCACGGGATCGCTTCCGAGCGCCGAACCTTCCTCGCCCTTCCAGCCCGCGCGCTCGAGGTCGAGGAACTGGCCGAGCCACGTCGTGAGGTCGGCGTGCTCGTCGAGGGCGCGCACCTCGAGCCGGCCGGTCTCTTCCAGCCGGCGCCGCTGCCGCCGCAGCTCCTTGCGGTTGCCGCTCGACATGGCATGTGCGAGCACGGATTCGGCGTCCGCACCCCGGTGCAGGACCGCCCGGCTGTACGACCGCGCGACATAGGTGGAGAGCCCGCGCCGCGTCAGGCAGGCGGTGAGGTGTTGCTCGAAGAGGCCGTCGGACCCGTAGTCGGTGAGCTCGAACAGCGGGGCGCCCGCGGCGTCGTGCGCGAGCCACTCGAAGAGCGCGTCGAGGCACCCGGCCTCCGCGCCCGCGCGCACGAGCGGCGTGCCGAGGAAGCTGTGCAGGTGCGCCCAGATCCGCACGACCGGCACGGGCAGCCCGAACAGGCTCGACGTGCGCTCGAGGAGGAACAGCCCGCACAGCTCGGGCGTCGCGTCGGGCCGCGCCTGAACCGGGCCGTAGATCAGCACGGCGCGCAGCGGCAGCCGCCCGCCGAACGCCCGCCAGGCCGGCAGCAGCATCCACGCTTCCTGGAAGACGTTCGGCTCGACGGCGGCACGGGCGAGCGCGTCCCACGCCGGCACGTGCGATTCGAGCTGGTCGGGATGGTCCACCACGACGACCGACATCCGCGGCTGATCGGTGGGGCGCGTCACGGTTCGACCGACAGCGGGATGCCCAGCCAGGCGCGCACCGGCCGCTCGCCCCACGGCGCCCTCCGCCGCACGATGCCCACGGCCCAGGCGTAGTGTTCGGGAAACAGGCACAACCGCCCGGCGAGCAGGACGCAGAGCGTGGAGGTCAGCAGCACGGCGACCACAATGCCCGGGACCGTCGTGCCGGGGAGCCAGGTACTCCGGCACAGCCACACCGCCGCGCCGGCGAGTACGCCGGCGACGAGGGGCCGCACCGCGACATCCGCGAGATACCGGGCCAGCGGGTAGCGAAGATGGCGGCAGAGCAAATACGGCGTGAGCAGGCCGCGGGTGAGAAACATCGCGGCCGAGCACCCGACCGCCGCGTGCCACAAGGAGCCCTGTGTCGAGAAGTAATAGACGAACGCGACGGACGCGATCGCCTCGCCCACGAGCAGGAAACTGAACAGCTGGTGCTTCGCAATCCCGTAGAGCATCGCGCTCGAATTGAACTGGCTCGCATCAGCGAGCAGATACCCGACGGCGAAGACCATCAGCACCGGCGCGCTGTGCACGGCGAACTCCGGCGTCAGCCACAACCGAATGACCTGCTCGCCGTACAGCAGCAGGAACAGGGCGGCCGGCAGGAACACGATCAGGCTGTAGCGATTCGCCTGGATGCCGAGCCGGACGAGGGCGTCGCGGTCGCCGCGCGCCGACAGCTCCGCCGAGCGGGCCGTCGTCACGGCACCCAGGCCGTGGACCAAATCCATGACGGTCTGGAGGAGCCGGCGCGGCAGCATGAAATAGCCGACAAACTGCGCCGGCAGCAGGTGCCCGATAATCACCGCGGGGCCGTGCTCGATGAGGACCAACCCCGTGTTCGCCGGCAGCGTGAAAATGCTGAAGGCGAACAGCGTGCGGAAGGTCGCGCGGTCCACGTCCGCCCTCGCCCAGCGCCATTGCGTGAAGTGACGCCGGAAGGCCTGCCAAATGAGCACGCACTGAAAGGCGCGCGCCCCGACCGCCACAATGACCACCGCGACCAGCCCGAATCCCAGCAGCAGCACGACGACGGTGCCGATGACGCGCACCAGGCTCGCCGTGATGACGATGCGCGACGAGACGTCGAAGCGCTGGACGGACTCCAGCGCCGCCTGGAGCCAGCTGACGGCAAAGGTGAGGGCGAACCCGGCTCCGGTCGCCATCAGCACGAACACGAAGGTGCCCGCCATCTCCGGTGAGGCGATGAAGACCTTGGGGCCAAGCGGCGAGAGGGCCAGGGTCGCCAGGAGGATGCAGAGGCCGCCCCCACCGAAGTACACAAGGGCGGTGTTCAGCGTGCGGTTGAGCGCCGCCGTCTCTCCGAGCGTCCAGTGATGGGCGACGTACTTGAGCACAGCCGATCGGACGCCGAGATCCCCGATCGAGTAGTAGGCGGTCACGCCGAACGCGATCACCCACAGTCCGTACGCCTCCGGACCGAGGCGCCTGATCATGAGCGGCGAGACCACGACGGCCGCCACCAGGTTCACGGCCACCGACGTCCACGTCCAGAGCGCGTTGGCCGCGAGGCCGGGCCGGGGACCGGATGTCATCGGCCTTCGATCTTACTTCTTGATAGGATCCGGGCCGAGGCCTCCATGGGAACTCTGCTCGACATCGACGCGGCGGCCTTCAAGGCCAACTTCAATCAGAAGCCTTTCCGCGTCGGCCACCGCCTGGCCGGCCATCCCCTCTTTGCCCTGCCCCGCCTGGTGGAGCTGTCGCTCAGCCTGCCGGCCGACAGCGTCGAATACAACGCCGGACAGATTCCGATCAACATGGATCCGAAGCTGACGCCCAGGACGGGTCTTGGCGTCGAGGAGACGATCCGCCGCATCGAAGAACACAACTCGTGGATGGTGCTCAAGTACGTCGAACGGGACGCGGCCTACCGGACGCTGCTGCAGCAGTGCCTCGATGAAGTGAGAGTCCACAGCGACCCGCTCTGCCCCGGCATGGACCTGCCGCAGGGCTTCATCTTCATTTCCTCGGCGAATGCCGTGACGCCGTACCACATGGACCCGGAGCACAACTTCCTGCTGCAGGTGCGAGGGTCCAAAGTCATGACCGTCTTCAACGGACGAGACCGCGACCTGTTGAGCGAAGAGGACCTCGAGCGGTTCTACGGCGGCGCGCACCGCAACATGGTGTTCAAGGACGAGTATCAGCAGCGGGCGATGCAGTTCCCGCTCGATCCGGGCCAGGGCGTCCACGTGCCCGTGACGTTTCCGCACCATGTCCGCGTCGGCGCCGGCTACTCCGTCTCGTTCAGCATCACGTTCCGCACGCCGGACCTCGACCGGCGCCAGCTGCTCTACGAAATGAACGGCCGGCTCAGGGCGCGCGGCTACCATCCCCGTCCGGTCGGCCAGTCCTCGCTCCGCGATTCGGTGAAATATCAGACCGCCCGGGTCCTGCGCCGCATCAAGGGCGGGCGCGGTGACTAGCGGACCGGAACTTCGAACCGCGGCGCGGCCCCTGTCGGTGTCCACGGTCATCCCGACGTTCAATCGCGCCCACCTCATCGAGCGGGCCGTGGACTCGGCCCTGGCCCAGCACGCCCCCGGCGACGAGATCCTTATCGTCGACGACGGATCGACCGACGAGACGGCGCGCGTGGTTTCGAAGTACGGATCGCCAGTGCGTTACATCGTCACGGAGAATCGCGGGGCGGGCGCCGCGCGCAATCGCGGCATCCAGGAAGCACGCGGCGATCTCGTCGCGTTTCTCGATTCCGACGACGAGTGGATGCCGGGTAAGCTCGACCTCGCGCGCCGCTGGCTGGCCGCGCGGCCGGATGTCCTGTTCGTCTTCAGCGACTTCGCCATCACCGACGACGACGGCACCGTGACGCGCCGCTACCTCATCAATTGGCATCACGATGAACGCGCCTGGGACGAGATCCTGGGTCCCGGCGCCGGGTACTCGACGTCGGCGCCGCTACCGGCGGGCATGGCCGACTTCCCCGTGCACGCCGGCGATCTGTACGTGCGCGAGTTCGCGCGGGGGTATGTGCTAACCAGCTCGTTCGTCGTCAGGCGCCGCGAGGCCGGCGACGCGCTGCGCTTCGGCGAGGACATCGTATCGATGGAGGACCTGGAGTGCTTCGGCCGCGTCTCGCGCGTCGGGCGCGCGGCGTACTTCGACACTGAAACCGCGTGGCAACACGGCCAAGCTACCGGCCGGATCTCGCAACTTGACGAGTTCCACAAGGTGGCGGCCATCATCGTCGTGCTCGAGCGCGTCTGGGGCGCGGACCGCGCTTTTCTCGCCAGCCACGGGCGCGAGTACCAGCGGGTGGTCGATGGGCTCCGGCTCAAACACGTCGTGATGCTCGCCAGACTGGGCCGCATGGCGGACGCGCGCGCGGAACTCAGCGCCGTCGCCCATCCGCCGCTCAGCCATCGCCTCCTGACGCGGGTGCCGGCGCCCCTGGCCCGGACCGCGCGGGCGTGGTGGCGGCGATTTCGCCGCCGCCCGACCGATCCGCCTGGAACGTGAATTGCGTCTGCTGGTAGTGCTCGGCCAGATACTTCATCAGCGCAAAGTTGAACACGATGGCGCCGGCCATCTCGAGGCTCTCCTCGACCGTGGCGATCAGGGTGTACGTCAGGTCCTCGCCGTGCAGCTCGAAGTAGCGGCCGCCGATGAGCTCCATGCCGAGGGCGCCGCCGAGCAGCATCGCGGCGGCCATGACGAACAGCCGGCGCGTCTTCGGCGGCAGGTGGCGGAGCAGCCGCAGGTAGTACAGGCCGAAGGCCAGGGCCACGCAAATGCCCGGCACCACCCAGGCAAAATAAAAGACCCCGCTGGCCTGACGCCCGAGCAGCTGCCTCGTCGGTTCGGTCAGCATCTCGTGGATGCTCGCGGCTTCATCCAAGGATAAGTAGAGGAAGCTGTACGCCAGCAGGGTCCATTGGAACGCAAGGGCATCGCGGGATCCCGTCTTGAGCGCGGCGATGATCGCCAGGAGGAGCGCGGCCATCAGGAGCAACGCGGCGGAGAAGTAGCTCGGGATGTTGTTCTCCGCGTCGAGGTAGAACAGCGGCACGAGTCCGAACACGGTGTCGTGACCCAGCACGTGCTTCACGAGCTGGCCGACCATGCTGGCGAGCACCAGGAGCACGGCGGTCGCCGTCAGCATGCGGATGATCTTCGACGGACGCAACGCGAGGTGCTCGCCCATGGCGCCGGCGATCGCCTGTTTGTTGGCGGTGACGACGCTGATGCCCTTC
>JANOGJ010000761.1:0-4065 GCA_031405995.1 Acidobacteriota bacterium | reverse complement strand
TTAACATCTTGTGTTTTTGAACTTTGTCAAGAAGGATAATGTCAGACAAGGTCAAGTGAGGGTTTTCTGCGATTACCTGACCAAATTTCAGGTCTATTACTTTCCCAGTGATAGTCACTTCCACTCTTTCTGGTTCTAATTTATACTCGGGCATTGGAACTTGAAGACTCCGCAGCTCGTGCCGCTTACCTCGACAAAGCTTGCGCCCAGAGGCAGGGTTCACTGACACGCCAGGTGGTCCAGCGGACCATCCCCCGGTTCACTGAACCACACGTCCCACAAAGAGACATACAGGGCGGGTGGCTGCATTAGGATCGCCGTGTGAAGAGGCATGCTGAGGGCCACGCCTCCGCCGACAAGAAAGCGAAGACGATGGCCTTCGACGTAGAAGCCGAGCACTTGGCGCAGGCGATGGCGGATGTGGTCCCACTCGCGCCGGACCCGCGCAGGCGCGTTCGCCCGGCTCCGCTCGGCACCACCCGGACCCGGCTGACGCCGCCTGCGTCGTCGTCAGCAGGCCATGACGAAGGTGTCGGAGCGGAGGAGAGCTACGTCGCGCCCGGCGTCGATCGGCGTGAGCTCCGAAAGATGAAGCGTGGAGACTACCCGCCAGGCGCCCGGCTCGACCTGCACGCCCGGACCGCCGCGGAAGCCGCAACAGACGTGGAGCAGTTCATCGATAACAGGCGCCATCGCGACCGCTGCATCTGCATCGTCCACGGCCGGGGACTGCATTCCAAGGGGAACGTGTCCATCCTCAAGCCATCCGTACGGGAGTGCCTCCGGCGGCATGCGGCCGTGCTCGCGTATTCCGACGCCCCTCGGAACGATGGGGGAAGCGGGGCGGTCTACGTGTTGCTGCGGAAGTAAGGAGCCGCCAACCTCTATACACGTCGCGACGGACGCGCCAATTGGCACGCCGCATGCATTTGCGGCGCGTGATGTCGACCACGCGATCGATCCAGCGGCCGCGCAACCGGGCTTCGATTCGACGCCGCGAGTCGCGCCCAATCGCGCCGCCGACGAACCGCCTGGACTGACTTGCAGCACATGTCTTGACCCGCGTGCCCCGACGATGGCATCGTCGTCCCTTGAGGTTGTCGTGAGTGACGTTCTGTCGGTAGACGAGTATCTGCGCGGCCGTGAGACGTTGCGGCGTCGTGAGCTGGACTGGGGAGTGGTGCGCGAGCCGCCCGCGCCGCTCAGCCGGCACCAACTGCTCGTCACCCGGCTGACGTGCGAGCTCGAGCTGCACGTCCGGTCGGAAGGACTCGGCCTGGTCCTGGTCTCGCCCGTGGACGTGATCCTCGACGCCGAGCGCGGCCTGGTCGTCCAGCCGGACATCGTCTTCATCGCCAACCCACGCCGGTCGATCGTGCGCGGCCAGATCTGGGGCGCGCCCGACCTCGTCGTCGAAGTCCTGTCCGAAGGCACCGCGCGTCGGGATCGCACGACCAAGCTCGACTGGTACGACTGCTACGGCGTCCGCGAATGCTGGCTGGTTGACGGCGACTCGCGCCAAATCGCCGTGCACCAGTGTGGGGCCACGCGCCACGTGCGCGTCTATGGCAGCGCCGCCGCAGTCCGATCTGACGTCCTGCCGAATCTGCGGATGAACGCCGATGGTTTGTTCGAAGACTGAGGCCGCGTCGAGGACGACTCGCGCACTGCGCCGCCCCTAGCTCTTCTTCCCCTTGATCGTCCCCGTTCCAGTCGCAATCGTGACCCCACCGCCGTCAAACGTCACCCGCACGAGCGCGGGCGCGCGGTAGCTGTAGAACACCCACGCGGTCGGCGACTCGGCGACGAGTTCCCGCGGCGGCGAGTCGGGCGCGATGATAAAGCCGGCCAGGCGCCGCGGACCCCAGGCGAGCTGCACGATCTCGGCGCCGCGCGAGAAGCGCAGCCGAATCGTGACGCCGGGATCGCCCTGGACCATCGCCGTGCCGACGAGCTCCAGCCGCTGGAACTCACCAAGCCGGCTGCGCCAGCCCGCCCAGAACCGACGCTGGTTGCCCTGCACGACCTCGAACGGACGGTCGTCGCTGAACGCGTCGAACAGCGGCCGGAAGTTGTCCTTCGAGCCCGCCTCCATGATTGCCATCGACTTCGCCTCGAGCTCGGCGAAGCGTCCGCCCGGCGCCATGAGACCCGGCATGCCGCCGAACAACATGGGATCCGTCGACACGGCCGCCAGGCCCTCCGCCGTCAGGCTCACCGTCACCGTCGCCCCGCCGTCGATCGCGTAGACGCCGGCGACCTTCTCGCGCTCCGCGCGCGCGACGTCGACCGGCAGGGGCGGCATCACGACCGGCCGGTCGCCGCGCTGAAAGAAAAACAGCGACTCGATTTCGCGCGGCCCGAGCTGCGGCGCCGGAATCACCGGCTCGTTCGTCATCGCGATGATGACGACGCGCTCGTCGATGTAGCGTCTGAAATCAGTGAAGAGAAACCCGTTGCCGCCGTTGTGCGCGATCACGGTGGTCCCGCGCCTCGACGTCTGCACGCCCCAGCCGTAGGCGTACTTCTCGCCGATGGGCGTCGGCGCGTAGCCGGTGAGGTACTTCTTCAGCGCGTCGGCGGAGAGCACGCCCGGCTTTTCGAGCGCGAGGTGCCAGCGGTAGAGATCGTCGAGCGACGAGTGAATGCCGCCGTTGCCGCGCAGATACCAGCCCGGTCCGTCCGGCAGCCATCCGTTCTTATATGTCCGGCCCCAGGCCGCGCCGTCCATCCCGTAGCCGATCGGCAATCGTTCCAGTGGCCAGGCCGGCGCCTGATAGCCCGTGTCCGTCATGCCGGCCGGCAGGAAGAGCTGCGCGCGCAGGAACGCCTCGTAGCCCTGGCCCGACACGCGCTCGACGATGGCGGCGGCGAGGGCGAAGCCTTCGTTGGAGTACTCGAACTGCTCGCCTGGCTTGGCGGCGAGCGGCGCCGCAAGAACTTTCGCGATGAGCGCGTCACGCGCAATGGGCTCCTCATCTGATCCGCCGAGGTCACCGGAGAACCCGGCGGTGTGCGTCAGGAGGTGATGGATCGTGATGCCGGCCTTGTCGGCCGGCACGCCCGGCAGGTATTTCGAAATCGGGTCCGACGTGCTGAGCTTGCCCTGCATCTCGAGCTTCATGATCGCCGCGCCGGTGAACTGCTTGGTCACCGAGCCGATGCACGAGACCATGTCGACGTCGTAAGGGAGCCCCGTCTCGCGATTCGCCATGCCGTAGGCGCGCTTCAGCACGACCTGGCCGTCCTTCGCGATGAGCACGGCGCCCGAAAACCCATGGCGCACGAGCCGCGAGAGGTAGTCATCGACGCGCGTGGCGGCGGCGCCGGAGACAACTTCGCGGGGACGGAGTTGAGGGGCGGACTGACTGATCGGAACCGTCGCGCTGGACAGGACGGCCAGGAGTGTCGCGGACAGAGATCTCATGCTCCTATTTCATGCCGAAAAGGTGCGACGGGATGTAAAGGGATCGTTAAGACACCGGCCTCGTCGGTTTCATCCGTCGGTCGGGTCGGTGCGTCCCCAGGGCACGCGGTTGCGAACCAGAACGGCCGCGACGACATCGGGATCGGCTCTGGCGATTCGCAGCAGCGCGCGCGCGGGCCCCTGAGGCCAGCGGCGCCCGCGCTCCCAGTTGCGGAGGGTATGGCGGCTGATGCCGATCATCTCCGCGAATTGACGGCGAGTCTGGCCGAATGTCCGTCGGATGTCGCTTATGTCCACCGGCTCGAACTCGCGCCGGTCGCGGGCACGAGGCCGGGCCCGTTCACGGCCGGGCGCGAGCGCGCCGGTCAGGACGAGCGGATCGCGCATCGGATTGCCACGCCCGTGCGGTCGCTTGCGTGGTTGGTGGAACACGTTGCCGCCGAGTTCGCGCGTTCGCTTCACGGGCTGGTGGTGTAGCAACTTTCGTGCCCGAGGGCGTTGGATGCGCGCTGGCTGCGGCGCCGCGCGGCGAGGGGAGCACATCAGTTGCGGCACCGGTGAGCCAGCGGCTCCCCACCCCGGTCCGCTGGCTCATCCCCTGGTCCGCTGGCTCATCCCCTGGTCCGCTGGCTCATCCC
>JANOGJ010000746.1:0-3129 GCA_031405995.1 Acidobacteriota bacterium | reverse complement strand
CGTCGTTTTACTCCAGCGAAACGACTCCCGACGTCGTTTTCGGGCCGCCCGGCGGCGACGTCGGCACGAGCGCGGTGTTCAGGCGCTGCTCCCAGTCGCCGAGGCCGCGCTGCAGTTCGCGCTTGACGTACTGCATGAACTCGTTCACCTCGTGCTGCATGGTCTCCATCTTGCGGCGCATGTTGAGGATGATCTCGACGCCCGCGAGGTTGACACCCAGATCGCGCGTCAGCGCGAGAATGGTCTCCAGCTCCTTCAGATCCTCGTCGGAGTACAGCCGGGTGTTGCCGTCCGTGCGCGACGGCTTGATCAGCCCCTCTCGCTCGTACAGGCGAAGCGTCTGCGCGTGGATGTTGTACTTCGTCGCCACGGCGCTGATCATGTAATAGCCCTTGCCGATTCCCGTTCGTTTCATGGTTGCCTCACTCTGCAAACAGGTGAGCTCGTACGTCTTCCTTGTTAAGCTCCCCAAATTCCCGCAACAGCACTTTCGATCGCTCGTCCTTGATCTGGGGGAGCACGATGCTGACTTCCGCGACCACATCGCCGGCCGTGTTCTCGGCGGCGCCGGCGGCTGCGGGGACGCCGCGTCCGCGGATGCGCAGGCGCTGCCCCGCGCGCGTACCGGCCGGCACCCGGAGCGTCACCGGGCCGTCGAGCGTCGGCACGCTGACGCGCGCGCCGAGCGCCGCTTCATGAACGGCCAGGGGCAGCGTCAGGTGGAGGTCGCGTCCGTCGCGCCTGAACACCTCGTGCGGCGCGACCTCGAGCGTGACGTACAAGTCGCCGGCCGGACCGCCGCGCGCACCCGCGTGGCCGCGCCCCGGCACGGCGAGCCGCGCACCCGGCTCGACGCCCGGCGGAATCGCCAGCGTCACCACTTCACCCCGCGCCTGGGTCCCGACGCCGCCGCACGCCCGGCACGGCTGCACGGCCAGCCGCCCCGAACCCTCGCAGGCGTCGCAGGCCTTCTGAAACACCATGTGGCCGCGCGCCCACCGCTGACTGCCCTGCCCCGCGCACACGGGACACGCGGCCGGCGGCCGCGCGAGCCGCCCGTCGCCGGCGCACGCCGCGCACCGCTCCTGCCGCACGACCGAGATCGGAAAGTCCCCGCCGCGCACCGCGTCCTTGAACGACAGGCCGAGCGTCAGATCGACGTCGAGGCCCTGCGAGGGCGTCGCCCGCTCGCGCGCGGCGTCCTGAAACACGTCGGCGAAGAGCTCCGAGAACGTGGCCGCCACCGGTCCTTCGGCGACGGCTGAAAAATCGAAGCCCTGGAAGGACACATGGGCTTCGACTTCCGCCGCAGGCGCCCGGCCGGCGCCGCTGTCGTACGCGCGGCGCCGCTCGAGGTCCCCGAGAATCGTGTAGGCGTGCTGGATCTGCCGGAACAGCTCCTCGGCGAGCCGATCGCCGGGATTGACGCCCGGATGATGACGCCGCGCGAGCCGGCGATAGGCGCGGTCGATCTCGCCGTCCGACGCGTCGCGATCCAGCCCCAGCTGGCGATACAGGTCCATTGGTGACACTCACATCGATAATCGGCAATCGACAATCGGCAATCGCGAATCGATCAATCGATTAATCGATCGATCGTTTCCGATTACCGATTCCCGATCGCCGTTTGCCGATGTCACTTTTTCTCCTCAACAACCTCGGCATCGATCACATCGTCAGTCTTGCCGTTACCGCCGGGCGGCGGCGTCGGCCCGCCCTGGTCGGACGGCCCCGTCTGGCTGTAGAGCTTCTCCGCCGCCTTCTGTTGCGCCTGCATGAGCGCGTCGAGCGTGCGGGTGATGCCCTTGGCGTCGTTGGCCTCGAGCGCCTTCTTGACGTCGCCGATCGCGTTCTCGATCGCCATGCGGTCGGCCGCGTCCAGCTTTTCGCCGGACTCCCGCATGAACTTCTCCGCGACGTAGACGGCCTGGTCGCCGCGATTGCGCGTCTCGATCTCCTCGCGCCGCTGCTTGTCCTCGGCCGAGTGCGCCTCGGCGTCCTTCATCATCCGGTCGACCTCCTCCTTGCTGAGGCCGCTCGACGCCGTGATGGTGATCTTCTGTTCCTTGCCCGTGCCCTTGTCCTTGGCCTGCACGTTGACGATGCCATTCGCGTCGATGTCGAAGGTGACCTCGACCTGCGGGATGCCGCGCGGCGCCGGCGGAATGCCGTCCAGGTGGAACTTGCCGAGCGTGCGGTTGTCGCGCGCCATGGGCCGCTCGCCCTGGAGCACGTGCACCTCGACGCTCGTCTGACTGTCGGCCGCCGTTGAAAACACCTCGCTCTTGCGCGTCGGAATCGTCGTGTTCCGCGTGATCAGCGGCGTCATCACCCCGCCGAGCGTCTCGATGCCGAGCGAGAGCGGCGTCACGTCGAGCAGCAGCAGGTCCTTCACCTCGCCCGACAGCACGCCCGCCTGGATCGCGGCGCCGACCGCGACGACCTCGTCCGGGTTCACACCCTTGTGGGGCTCCTTGCCGAAGAGTTCCTTGACGATCTGCTGCACGCGCGGAATGCGCGTCGACCCGCCGACGAGCACGACCTCGTCGATCTTGGACGCCGGCACGCCCGCGTCCGCGATCGCCTGCTTGCAGGGGCCGACCGTCTTCTGCAGCAAATCTTCAATGAGCGACTCGAGCTTCGCCCGCGTCAGCCGCATCGCAAGGTGCTTGGGCCCGGCCTGATCCGCCGTGATGAACGGCAGGCTGATGTCGGTCTCCATCACGGTGGAGAGCTCCATCTTCGCCTTCTCGGCGGCTTCCTTCAGGCGCTGAAGCGCCATGCGGTCCTTGCCGAGGTCGATGCCTTCCTGCTTGCGGAACTCCCCGACGATCCAGTCGATGATCCGGTGGTCGAGGTTGTCGCCGCCGAGGTGCGTGTCGCCGTTGGTCGCCTTGACCTCCACACCGCCCTCGCCCACTTCAAGTATCGAGATGTCGAACGTGCCGCCGCCGAAGTCGTACACAGCGATGGTCTCGTTCTTTTTCTTGTCAAGCCCGTAGGCCAGCGCGGCCGCGGTCGGCTCGTTCACGATCCGCAAGACCTCGAGGCCCGCGATCTTGCCCGCGTCCTTCGTCGCTTGTCGCTGCGAGTCGTTGAAGTAGGCCGGTACCGTGATGACGGCTTTCG
>JANOGJ010000735.1:0-1993 GCA_031405995.1 Acidobacteriota bacterium | reverse complement strand
CTCAGCCGGGGCCGCGAACTCCGTTCGTCCGCATGCGCCCGTCAAAACCGCAAACACCACAACACACGCGCGAATACGTGCCTGCATGCTCACAAGACCTCCGTGTCAAATCATACCGGCGGATCGGAACGAACGACTCTGCCGGTGCCACACGCCGACCAGCACCGCTCCGATGAGGATCAGACCCAGGGCCAGACCCGCCCAAAGGCCCTGCACGCCCCATCCGCGGTTGAAGCACAGGAAATAGGCGACGGGAAGGCCGATGCCCCAATGCCCCACGAGGTTCACGAACATAGGCGTCTTCGTGTCTCCCAAGCCGCGCAAGGCGCCGGTCGTGACCGTCTGCATGCCGTCGAAGAGCTGGAATACCGACGCGACCAGAAACAGCCCAACGCCGATCTCGACGACCGCGGCGTCGGCCGTGAACCCGCGAAGGAGAAGCCGGGGCGCCAGCGCGAACAGCGCCGCCGACACCAGCATCATTCCGGTCGCGAGGGCGAGCGCGACCCAACCCGCGACACGCACCCCATCGGGATCCCTCCGGCCGACCGCCTGACCCACGCGCACGGCCGCCGCGGTGCCGAGCCCGTACGGCACCATGAAGATCAGACCGACGATATTGAGCACAATCTGGTGGGCCGCGGCCGCCGCCGGCGTGATCGTGGCGGCCAGCACCGACGCCGCGGCGAAGACGCCGACCTCGAGCAGGATCTGGCCGGCCGCCGGCGATCCGAGGCGGACCAGCGCCCTGATGCGTCCCCAGTCCATCGCGAACGGCACGTCGTGCAGCCCGGACGGGCGGTCGCGTTCGCGATACACGATCACGGCGAAGAGGAACACCGCGAGCACGATGCGGGACAGCACGGTCGCATACGCGGATCCCACGACGCCCAGGGCCGGCGCGCCGAGCCGGCCATAGACGAGCACCCAGTTGGCCGCCACGTTGACCAGGTTGGCGGCGACCAGCGCAACCATGATCGGGCGGACGATGTTCATCGCCTGCAGGTACCGCCGGAATACCGCGTAGGCGAGGAGGGGCGGCGCGGACCAAATCAGGTGCGTCATGTACGGCGTGAGGTCCGCCAGCACGTCAGGATGGAAGCCGACCTGCGGCAGCAGCGACACGGAGAGCCACGCGACCACGCACAGGATGACGGACAGGATCGCGGCCAGCTGCACGCCGGCGAACAGCCATCGGTGGCACTCGTCGATGCGGCCGGCGCCGAAGCTCCGCGCCACGAACGTGTCAAGGGCGAGGATCATGCCGAACCCGATCATGATGACGGTCATGAACAGGATCGTGCCGGCGCCGACGGCGCCGATCGCCGCGGGCCCAAGCGGGCCGACCATGATGGTGTCGACGAGGCCCATCATCAGCCAGCCGACTTCGGCGGCGATGACGGGTCCGGCGAGCGACAGCATGGGTCGGAGCTCGCGGCGCATCGGGGAATATTACCGGTCCTCGGTCCTCGGTCCTCAGTCCTGAGGCACACTGGGTGGCGATGAGCGATTGGGTCTTGAACCCGGCCCGTCGACCGGATGCGCCCGCGTTCTTCACGGAGGCGGAGCTCGCCGCGGTGCGCGAGTTCTATAAGGATGCGATGCCAACGCCCCTCCGGCCGCTTCCGGCATTCGCGCGGTCGCTCGGCCTGGCCGGCTTGACCGTGAAGGACGAATCCGCGCGCTTCGGCTTGGCGGCCTTCAAGATCGTCGGCGCGCGGTATGCGATCGCGCGGCTCGTGGAGTCCAGCCGAACCGCGATCACCGATCTCGCGTGCGCGACCGCTGGCAATCATGGGCGGGCGGTCGCGAGGGTCGCGCGCGAGCGTGGTCTCCAGGCGCACGTCTACGTGCCCGTCGGCGCTGCCGCTGCGATAATCGACGCGCTGCGGGGCGAAGGCGCCGACGTGACAGTCACGGACGTCGCCTACGACGAGACCGTCGCGCGCATGGCGTGGGAGGCCGACGCCCGGGGCTGGACGATCGTGTCCGA
>JANOGJ010000732.1:0-10752 GCA_031405995.1 Acidobacteriota bacterium | reverse complement strand
CGGCCACTCGACGTGGCGGCACGTCAAGTTCATCGAGCATCTGCGCGACGGCGCGCCGGCCTGGGACTTTTCGTCCGACGTTTGCAAGCACTGCGAGCACGCGGGCTGCCTCGAGGCATGCCCCACCGGATCGATCGTCCGGACCGAGTTCGGCGGCGTGTTCGTCCAGCCGGACGTCTGCAACGGCTGCGGCTACTGCGTGGTCTCCTGCCCCTTCGGCGTCATCGATCGGCGGCCCGACGATGGGCGGGCGTTCAAGTGCACGTTTTGTTACGACCGGCAGAAAGTGGGCTTGAAGCCGGCGTGCGCGACGGCGTGCCCGACCGAGTCGATCCAGTTCGGCGACCTGGACGAGCTTCGCGCCCGCGCCCACGAGCGCGCGGCGGTGCTGCAGGCGCGCGGCGTGACGGACGCGGTCGTCTACGACCCGCAGCACTCGAGCGTGGGCGGCACGCACGCGATCTTTCTCGTGCGCGGCGAACTCGCCGCCTACAACCTGCCGGCCAACCCTGAACTGCCGACCGTGCGCATGGGTGTGGCATGGCGGTCCGCCGCGGCCGCGTCGGCGGGCATCCTGCTCCTGACGACAGCGGCGTTCTGGTTCGGATAAAGTCGCCCGATGCGCGCGCTCGGCACGGCGGCATTGGCCGCGCTCCTCCTGATCCCTCTTTCCGCCTTCGCCCAGGACACCGATGAGTCGTTGTGGCTGGCCGCCTACGGCCAGGGCACCATCGGCGCCAAAGGGCGCCTGTACCTGGAATTTCAGACGCGGATCAACCACGGCATGAGCGACCTGGATCGGTTGATCGCGCGGTACGCCGTCGGCCGTCAGATGACGCCTCGCATCGTCGTGCTCGTTGGTCATGCCTGGATTCCGATGTTTGAGCCGTCACTTCGGCACGAGCAGCGCCTGTGGCAGCAGATGATCCTGACGTCGCGTGCCGGGGGCTGGACGATCGCCACGCGCCTGCGCAACGAACAGCGCTGGCTGCCAGATGTCGAGGGCGTGTCGTTTCGCCTGCGGACGCAACTGAGACTCACGCGGCCGATCCGCGACGGATCGCCCTGGTCGGCGGTGTTTGCGGAAGAGGTCGCGGTGGCGCTCAACCGCCGCGAGGGCGGGCCGCAGCGCGGTCTCGACCGCAACCGGCTCATCGGCGGCGTCGTTCGCCAGATCCGGCCGTCGGTCTCGATGGAGAGCAGCTACACGTGGGAGGCCATCCGGCGCGTGGCCGCGTCCTACCGCTTCAACCACATCGTCACGGTCAGCATGACGTCGAGATTCGGGTGGTAGACGGGTACTACGGCCAGCCGCTGCTGAAAGCGCCGGTCTGGACGTGGGAGGTGCCGGCGTACTTTTTCGCGGGCGGCGCCGCGGGCATCGCCGCAGTGATCGCGGCCGTCGGCGCGCTGACGGGCGCCGATCCGTCGCTCGTCCGTGACGCGCGGTGGATCGCCGCGGCCGGCGCGATCGTTTCGCCGGCGCTTCTCATCTCCGATCTCGGTCGCCCGTCACGCTTCCTGAACATGTTGCGCGTCTTCAAGGTGCAGAGCGCGATGTCGGTTGGCGCGTGGACGCTCGCGCTTTTCACGCCAAGTGTTCTTGTCTCGATCCTCTGGGGTCCTGGTGGACTCGTGCCGGATCCTTCCCTCGGACTGCGTATCGCCGGGCATGCCGCCGGCATCGCCGGCGCGCTAACGGGAGTCGTGCTGGCGACGTACACGGGCGTGCTCCTCGGCGTGTCCGCGATTCCGGTGTGGGCCGCTCACGCCACCACGCTGCCGGTGCACTTCGCCGCCTCGTCGCTCGGCGCCGCGGTGTCGATTCTCGAGCTGGCCGGGCACCGCACGCCGGCGATGAACGCGCTGGGCATTGCGGCCGCGCTGGCGCTGACGATCGCGAGCGCGCGCATCGAGATCGGCCGGAAGCCCGTGTCAAAGCCGCTCACATCGGGCCGGAGCGGGCTGCTGACGCGGCTGGGCGATGTGCTTTCCGGCCCGGTGCCGCTGGTTCTCCGCCTCGTCTGGGCCGGCGCGGCGCCGGCGCGCGTGGTCGCCGCGGTCGCCGCGATCGCCGGATCGCTCGTGACGAGGTTCGGATGGATCGCGGCGGGCCGGGCGTCGATTGCCGCCATGCTGGTCGCGCTCCTCGCCGGGCCGGCGCTCGTCGGCGCCCAGAAGCCGGACCTCTCCACGAAGGCGCTCGTCGCGTCGGCGGCGAAATACGTCGCCGAGTACCAGGAGCAGTTCAAGTTCCTGCTGGCCGACGAGGCCTACGTGCAAACAACCTTCACCGCGGGCGGCGAGCTCAAGCGTCAGCGGCAGATGACGGGCGAGCTGTTCCTCACCTACCTGCCCGGAGACGGGGAGTGGATTGCCGTCCACGACATCACCGAGGTGGACGGAGTGGCGGTCAGGAACCGCGAAGATCTGCGCCTGCTGCTGCAGAAGGGCGACGTCCGCGGCGTCGCCGCGCGGATCGCCGCGCGCAACGCGCAGTTCAACATCGGCCGCCTTGGCCGCAACTTCAACGAGCCGACCCTCGCGCTCCTCCTGCTCGGGCCGAAGCGCATCAAGGGCGTGGACTTCGAGCGCCGGAGGGTCGTCGGTGCCCTGGACCGAACGCTCGTGGGTCTCGGTTTCACGGAACGGGAGCGGCCCACGCTCGTTCGGACCGCGCTCGGCCGGCCTCTCTACGCCAAGGGGACGCTGACGCTGGACGCGGCCACCGGACGGATCGAGCGGACCGAGTTTGAGATCAAGGACGCCGGCGTGCTGTCGCGGCTGACGACGGAGTACGCGCCGGACGAGAAGCTGAAACTGTGGGTGCCGACCGTCTTTCAGGAGCGATACGAGGACTCGCGCGAGCGGGAACGCGAGGTCGTCCTCTGCGAAGCGCGCTACACGAACTACCGCCGCTTCGATGTGACGGCGAAGATCAAATGAAAACGAACTGGAGGCCGGGTCTTTAGACCCGGCGATCCGGCGGGGCTGAAGCCCCGCCCTCCATGATCTTCGCCCTAACCATTCGTAGCGCCGTCATCGGGAAGCGGAAAAACATGCGCCGTCGCAGCGCCGGGTACGACAGCTCTCCGCGCGTGTAGGCCAGCATCTCGTCGATCAGGCCGTTGGCGGACGCGGCTGCCCGAACCACGCGGTTGACGCGATCGTGCCGGGCGAACAGATATCGCTGCAGGAGCACGGCGTCGGCCAGCTCGGCGCCGATTTCGGCGCGCCACGCGCGGTCGTAGCGCCGGTTGACGGCGCGCGGACCGGATGCGGCGCCGCCGGCGATCGCCTGACCGGCCAGCTCGCCCGACACCATGGCGTAGTAGATGCCCTCGGCGGTGCATGCGTTGACGAACCCGCCGGCGTCGCCCGCGAACAGCACCCGGCCGCGGCTCGCCGATCGCAGCGGCCCGCCGACGGGAATCAGGTACGGCGTGAAGTGCTGTCGATCGGATCGGCCGTCCAGCACGCCGGCGCCGACGAGCGACGACACAAACTCTTGCTGCAGCGCGTACGGCCGGCCCGGCATCTCGCCCTTGAAGTGGGAGAGCAGGCACCCGATGCCGACGTTCACGTGGTCCGTTTTCGGAAACACGTACGCATAGCCTTCGAGCCCCTGGTACGCATACGCGACCCAGAGCACGTCGGGCCGGCGCGCGCGCAGTGTGCCGACCGGCGTCTCCTCCATCATGTCGATCGCGAGTCCGGTCGCGGGCCAGCGCGCGTTCACGCCCAGCCGCTTCGCGATCACGCTGTGCACGCCGTCGGCGGCGACGATGCGGGGCGCGCGGAGCGTCCGGCCGTCGCGCGACTTCAGCGTCACGCCGTCCGCGTCGGCCTCCACCTGGGTGATCTCGAATCGCGCCTCGACGCGGGCGCCCGCGTCGATCGCCGCGCGCACGAGCGCATGGTCGAACTCCACGCGGCGGATGAGGAGCACGCACGGCTCCGGCCGCGTCACGTCGAACGACGATCCGTCAGGAGCCTCGACGTGCAGCGCGCCGATGCGGTGGACGTCGACGCCCGCGAGCGCGCGCTCGAGCCAGGGAAACCGCGGCAGCGCGCGCAGGCTGATGCCGCCGCCGCACGGCTTGTTGCGCGGAAACGCGGCGCGATCGACCAGGAGGGTGTCGACGCCGGCGGCCGCCAGCGTCCGCGCGGCGACGGCGCCAGCCGGGCCGGCGCCGGCGACGATCACCGCCGCATCATGCGGCATGACAGAACGAGCGAGCGATAGCGAGCGAGTCGGCGGAGCGGAGCGGGGCTTCCAGGGGCCCCCGCGAGCGACGCCGTCGGGGTGCCCGCAGGGGCGAAGCCCCTCGGGTCATAACCTGACCCACTTGAGGAGCTCGGGCAGCGTCGGGGCCTTGCCCTGCATCAGCAGCCCGATCCGGAAAATCCGGCCGCCGGCCCAGATGATGCCGGCCGTCGACACGAGCAGGATTGCCATGGACAGCACCACCTGCCACAACGGCGGACCCGGCGGCATCACGATCCGGAGCATCATCGCGAACGGGGCCATGGTCGGAAAGAACGAAAACCCGACCGACAGCGCCGAATCCGGCGCCCGCATGACCATGAACGAGGCGAAGTAGGCCAGCAGGACCAGGATCATCGCGGGCTGCAGCATGCTCTGCGCGTCCTTGAGGTCGGAGCACGCCGACCCCAGCGCGAGAAAAATGGATCCGAACATCAGCGACGCGCAGATGAGAAACACCACGAACCAGGTGATGAGCACCGGGTCGACGAGGTCGGCGCGGCCCATCGCGATGACGGCGTAGATGCCGCCGCCGAAGTACACCATCGCCAAGAGCAGCGAAACGCCCACCACGCCGAGCAGTTTGCCGAAGAGCAGCTGGAACGGCGTCACCGATCCGAGCAGCACTTCGCTGATCTTGCTCATCTTCTCCTCGATGATCGCGTTCAGCAGGTGCTGCGCGCTCGTCATCACCGACATGAACATCAGCACCAGGAAGAACATCGGCAGCGCGATGCGCGTGAGCTCGTCCACTTCCTTCGCCTCGGTGACCGCGCCTTCCGCCGTACGCTCGACCAGGCCGAACGTCGTCAGCGGCGCGCGGGCCGTGAGCTTGGACACGAGCGCCTGATCGACGCCGGCGCGATCGAACCGCCGCTTCGCGATCTCGTCGTTCAGCGTCGTGCGGAGCCAGTCCGGCAGCCGTTCGTACGACGTGTTCTCCGCGTAGTACCGCACCGCGACGTCCCGGCCGCCCTCGATGATGGCCGCCGGAATCTCGATGAAGGCGAACAGGGCCTTCCCGCGGACCCGCCCGGACAGCTCGACCTTGATGTCCTCGATCGATCGCGCGCCCGGGTCGAGACGCTCGGGGAGGAACCGCGGGCCGGTGCGCTGGTCGTCCGGACCGGACGTCTTGTTGAACACCTCGGCCGACGCCGCAAGCGAGTCGTACAGCGCGCCGGTGCCGTCGATGACGACGAACGCCCGGTTCTCGCTGTCCACATGCCGCTCGGCGTAGTTCATGAAGAAGAAGAACACGACCATCAGGACCGGCATCAGGAAGATGCCGATGATGAACGCCTTGGTGCGGACGAGCGTCAGGAACTCCGATTGCGCGATCGTGAACACGCGGCTCATCGCGCCACCCCCTGAACCGGCCGCAGGTCCTCGTCGCTCGGCCGTGCGATGCGCACGAAGATGTCGTGCAACGACGGCTTGGTGATCTCGAAGTGTTGGACCGCGGCCTTCTGGACGAGCCGCTGCAGAAAGACCTGCGGGTCGCCTTTCAGCCGGACGTCCTGGGCGTTGCCGTGGTCGTTGATCGACTCGATGTCGGGCAGGCCGGCCAGCGCCGCCGCGCCGCCCGTCGCGCGGACGCGGACGGTGTCGTGGCCGTAGCGCGCCTGAATCTCGTCGAGCGACCCGTCGAGCACCTTTTGCCCCTTGAAGATCATGAAGATGCGATCGCACAGCCGCTCGGCGGCGCTCATGTCGTGCGTGGAGAAGACGATGGTCGCGCCCTGGCGGCGCAATTCCAGGATGGCGTCGCGGAGCGATTCGGCGTTGACGGGATCGAGTCCCGAGAACGGCTCGTCGAGAATGAGCAGCTTCGGCTTGGCGACGACGGCTGAAATGAACTGGACTTTCTGGGCCATGCCCTTCGACAGCTGGTCGATCCGCTTGTCGGCCCAGTCGGAGAGCTGCAGGCGGCGGAGCCAGTCGGTAATGACCGGATCCAGACTGGCGAGCGAGCGTCCCTTCAGCCGGCCGTAGTAGCGCAGCAGGCGGCGCACCGGCATCTTCTTATAGAGGCCGCGCTCTTCCGGCAGGTAGCCGACGTCGTCGCGCACGGCGGACGTCGAGCGCTGGCCGAGGACCTGGATGTCGCCGGTGTCGGGCAGGATGATGTTCATGATCATCCGGATGGTCGTGGTCTTGCCGGAGCCATTCGGGCCGATGAAGCCGTAGATGGAGCCGTCGGGCACGTCCAGGGAGAGATCGGCCACAGCCTGGTGGCCGCCGAAGCTCTTGCTGACGCCGCGGATTTCGATGGCGTTCATAAGGGTCAAGTCTAAGACACCCTTCTTGACACCTTGTGAAATATTTCACATGATAGGGCCTCGCCCGGGTCGCCTGCGGGAAAACTAATGTAGGCTCAGGGCACTTTTTGCCGATATGAGCCAGCTTTTTTCGCCTCGCGCCAACGCATGGGCTCGTTCCAGCCTGGCTGCGGTTCTGACGTTCGGCGTCATCCTCGGCTGGCTCGTCTTCGCCCTGATGCGGTCCTCCTGGGCCACCAAGCAGAACGAGTTCGTCGAGCAGCCCATCCAGTTCAGCCACGCCCATCACGTCGGCGGCGTCGGCCTCGATTGCCGCTACTGCCATACGTCGGTCGAGACATCGGCGTTCGCCGGGATTCCGCCCACGAACACCTGCATGAACTGCCATTCCCAGCTCTGGACGAACGCGCCGATTCTTGAGCCGGTCAGGGCTAGCTTCCGGAATAACACGAATCTGATGTGGATTCGGGTGAATGACCTTCCGGACTTCGTGTATTTCAACCACCAAATCCACGTGAAACAGGGTGTCGGCTGCGACACGTGCCACGGCCCCGTCGACAAGATGCCGCTGATGTACCAGGCGCAGTCGCTCCTGATGGAGTGGTGCATCGACTGCCACCGCGCCCCGGAAAAGTACATCCGGCCGCGCGCGGAGGTCTTCAACCCGAATTACAAGATCCCGGCCAATCAGATCGAAGCCGGTCTGGCGCTGAAGAAGGCGTACAACATCGCCGACGCGAGGCACATGACCAGTTGCTCGGTCTGCCACCGGTAGCGGCGCGTTTCAAGGCGAACCATGACACTCGCTGACATCCGAACGCGACTCGACGGCCTCGAAGGCCGCACTTATTGGCGCAGCCTTGAGGAGCTGGCCGACACGGACGAGTTCCGGGCCTACGTCCATCGCGAGTTCCCCGAGCAGGCGTCCGAGTTCCGCGACCCGGCCGGCCGCCGCGACTTCCTGAAACTGATGGGCGCGTCGATCGCCCTCGCCGGCGTGAGCGCCTGCACCCGCCAGCCCGTCGAGCGCATCGTCCCGTACGTCCGCCAGCCCGAGGAGATCGTGCCGGGCCGGCCGCTCTTCTACGCCACGTCGATGCCTCAGGGCGGCTTCGGTCACCCGCTGCTCGCCGAGAACCACATGGGCCGGCCGACCAAGCTCGAGGGCAATCCGGAGCACCCGGCCAGCCTCGGCGCGACGGACATCTTCGGCCAGGCCTCCGTGCTGACGCTCTACGACCCGGATCGATCGCGCACGGTCATCGGCCGCGGCGAAGTCCGGACCTGGGGGACGTTCGTCGCCGCGATCACGGCGGCGGTGAACACGCAGCGCGCGCTCAAAGGCCAGGGCCTGCGGCTGCTCACCGAGCCGATCACCTCGCCCTCGCTGGTCGATCAGATTCGCACGCTGCTCGCCGGCCTCCCCGAAGCGAAGTGGCACCAGTGGGATCCGGTCTACGGCGTGCGCCAGGGCGGCGCGCCGACCACAACAGCAATCTACCGGTTCGACAAGGCCGACGTCATCCTCTCGCTCGACGCCGACTTCCTGGGCTTCGGGCCCGGCGCCGTGCGGTACACCAAGGACTTCTCGTCGCGGCGCCGCATGGGCACGCCGCAGGATGCCCTCAACCGGCTCTACACGGTCGAGCCCGTGCCGACGATCACGGGCGCGAATGCCGATCACCGGCTCGCGCTCAAGGCGCGCGACGTGCAGGCGTTCGCCGCCGCGGTCGCGACGGATGTCGGCGTCACGGGCGCCGGCGGCGGCGCGCTGTCCGCGGAAGCCGGGAAGTGGATCGCGCCACTCGCCGCGGATTTGGCCGCGCACAAGGGTCGGTCGGCCGTCGTGGCCGGCGATCACCAGCCGGCGTCGGTGCACGCCCTGGCGCGCGCGATGAACGAGGCGCTGCGCAATGTCGGCGCGACGGTGACCTACACCGCGCCCGTCGCCGCCTCTCCCGCCGACGGCGCTCGGTCGATCGCGGACCTCGTCGGCGACATGAAGGCGGGCAAGGTCGATCTGCTCATCATCCTCGGCGGCAATCCGGTCTTTACCGCGCCGGCCGACCTCGGCTTCACCGCCGCGCTCGCGAAAGTCACGACGGCCGTCCACCTGGGCCTCTATCACGACGAGACGGCCGAACTCTGCCACTGGCACATTCCGGAAGCGCACTTCCTCGAGTCCTGGGGCGATGTGCGCGCGTTCGACGGCACGGTCTCGCTCGTGCAGCCCCTCATCGCGCCGATCTACGACGGCCACCCCGCCATCGAGATTCTCGCGACGATGAACGGCGCGCCCGGCCAGCCGGCGATGGACCTCGTCAAGGCGTACTGGACCACCGCGTTTGCCGGCACGTCGACGCCGGCCTGGACGCTGCGCAACAGCAACGGCCAGCCATTCGCCAACGCCGACACGTTCTGGCGTCACGCGCTGCACGACGGCTTCATCGCCAGCACCTCGGCGCTGCTCGCCGCGCCCGGTGCGTCGGCGCCCGCGGGTCCCGCTCCCGCGCCACCGGCTGCGGCGGCCTCGAACGCGGGCCTCGAGATCGTGTTCCGTCCCGATCCGCACATCCTCGACGGACGCTTCATCAACAACGGCTGGCTCCAGGAATTGCCGAAGCCGCTCTCGAAGCTGACGTGGGACAACGTCGCGTACCTCAGCGTGCGGACTGCCGCGCGGCTCGGCGTCGCGAACGAGGACGTCATCGACGTGAAGTACGGCGGCGCGTCGGCGCGCGTCCCTGTCTGGGTGATGCCGGGCACGGCCGACGACGTGGTGGCCGTGCACTTCGGGTACGGGCGGCGCCGGACCGGCCGCGTCGGCACGGACCTCGGCGTGGACACGTTCCCGCTCCGCACCTCGGCCGCGCCCTGGTTCGGCAGCGGCGCGGAAGTGACGCGCACGGGCGACACGCACGAGCTGGCCTCGACGCAGAACCACTTCGCGATGGAAGGCCGACATCCGGTGCGGGTCGTCACCGCGGACGAGTTCCGCAAGAACGCCAAAGCAATCGCCGACCTCGGCCACAACCGTCCGCCAGACGCGCTCTCGCTCTACGACCCGAAGGTGCACGAGAACACCGGCCACAAGTGGGGCATGGCGATCGACCTCAACTCCTGCACGGGCTGCGGCGTGTGCGTCGCCGCGTGCGTCGCCGAGAACAACATCCCGGTGGTCGGCAAGGCGCAGGTCAAGCGCAGCCGTGAGATGCACTGGATTCGCGTGGACACCTACTTCGAGGGCGATCCGGCGCAGCCTGAGGGCACCTATCACCAGCCGGTGCCCTGCCAGCAGTGCGAGAACGCGCCGTGCGAGACCGTCTGCCCGGTAGCCGCCACGGTGCACAGCGCGGAAGGCCTGAACGACATGGTCTACAACCGCTGCGTCGGCACGCGCTACTGCTCGAACAACTGCCCGTACAAGGTCCGCCGCTTCAACTTCCTGCTCTACTCCGACTTCACGACGCCGGAGCTCTACGCGCAGCGCAACCCCGACGTGACGATCCGCAGCCGCGGCGTCATGGAGAAGTGCACCTACTGCGTGCAGCGCATCAATCACGCGCGGGTCGACGCCAAGACCACCGGCCAGGCGCTCAAGGACGGCGACATCAAGACCGCCTGCCAGCAGGTCTGCCCGGCCGACGCGATCGTGTTCGGCGACTTGAACGACCCGACGAGCCAGGTGACGAAGCTCAAGCAGACGGACCGCAACTACGGCCTGCTCGAGGATTTGGGCACGCGGCCGCGCACCAGCTACCTCGGCGTCGTGCGGAACCCGAATGAGGCGTTGAAGTCGTGAGCGACGTCCTGAAGCCGGGCTACACGTCGCGGACGCTCACCGACAAGCTCGCCTCGATCGTCTTCACGCCGACGACGCCGACGGCGTGGTTCGTCGTGCTCGGGTTCGCGTTCATGCTCACCACGGGCTTGATCGTGGCGCTGTGCTACCTGCTGCTGAAGGGCGTCGGCATCTGGGGCAACAACGTCCCCGTCGGCTGGGCGTTCGACATCATCAACTTCGTCTGGTGGATCGGCATCGGCCACGCCGGCACGCTCATCTCGGCCATCCTGCTGAAAAGAGATCTTCCTCAAACTTCGGAAGTTGACCTGTGCCGAACATGGCGGGCTTTCTCACCAGCAACGGGGCAGCGTGCTCGGTGTAGCCGTTTTCCAAGGTCTGTACGTCGAGCATGAACGCGG
>JANOGJ010000692.1:0-3165 GCA_031405995.1 Acidobacteriota bacterium | reverse complement strand
TATACGGGCAACGGATTCGCCAGCCCATCGGTGGGGCACTTCTGGCACCCGGCTCGGCGCGTACGAAATCCTCGACCGAATCGGCGCCGGAGGCATGGGCGAGGTCTACAGGGCCCGCGACACGAAGCTTGGGCGCGACGTCGCGATCAAGGTGCTGCCTGCGCTCTTCGCCGATGACGTCGAGCGGCTCGCGCGCTTCCGCCGTGAAGCGCAGGTGCTCGCCTCGCTGAACCATCCGAACATCGCCGCGATCTACGGCTTCGAAGACGAGCCATCCGCCGCGGGACACGGCGCGGGTCACGCGCTGATCATGGAGCTCGTCGAAGGGCCGACGCTCGATGAGGTCATTCGACACGGGAGCTTGCCCGATGGAGGCCGGGGCTTCAGCCCCGGCGATGACCCGGGGGCTAAAGCCCCCGGTCTCCAGCTGCAGGACGCGCTGCGGATCGCCCGCCAGATCGCGACGGCGCTCGACGCCGCACACGAGCAGGGCATCATCCACCGCGACCTGAAGCCCGCCAACATCAAGGTGCGGGAGGACGGCACCGTCAAAGTGCTGGACTTCGGCCTGGCCAAGGCGATCGCCGGGTCTGACGACCCGGCCTCCAACCCGTCCGCTTCGCCGACCTTGACGGCGCGATCCACGCAGCTCGGCATGATCCTCGGCACGGCCGCCTACATGGCGCCGGAGCAGGCCAAGGCGAGGCCCGTCGATCGGCGCGCCGACATCTGGGCGTTCGGCGCCGTGCTTTTCGAGATGCTCACGGGCCGGCGGGCATTCGAGGGCGATGACGTGTCGGACGTGCTGGCCTCGGTGTTGAAGTCCGAGCCCGATTGGAGTCTTCTGCCCGCCGACCTGCCGCCCGCGGTCCGCCGGCTGCTCGCGAGATGTCTCGACAAGGATCTGAAACGCCGGCTGCGCGACATCGCCGAAGGCATGCTGCAGCTCGACGAAGGTTTGTCAGGCGGCGCGACGTCGTCCATGTCGATCCAGGGCGGTGCGCTGGCGTCGGGCGTGGCGTCCGGACCCGCCGCCGCGCCCCGAAGTTTCGTGCGCCGCGCGCTGCCGTTTGCCGCGACCGCGGTACTGGCGGCCGGAGGCGCGTGGCTCGCAGCCGTTCTCGCCGCGCCAACTCCAGCGCCGGTGAATCCTGTGCGGTTCCAGCATGTTCCCGCCACGGCCAGCGCGCTCTTCGGGGGGCCTTCCTGGAACGACATCGCGATCGCCCACAACGGGCAAACGCTTGTCTACACGACCTTGTCACCGACGAGCGGCTCGCCGCGCCTTGTCACGAGGACGCTCGGCCAACTGGAGGACGCACCGCTGCGCGGCGCTGAAGGCGCGATGATGCCGTTCCTCTCGCCCGACGACCAGTGGGTGGGCTTTGTCGAATCGCAGAACGCGACTCGACTCAGGAGGGTCCCCGTCCTGGGCGGGCCGTCAAGCGCCATCGGGGAGGCGAAAACGACGATCTATGGCGCCAGCTGGATAGCCGACGGCACCGTTGTGTTCGGGACGGCCGACGCCGGTTTGGCGCGAGTGGCCGCCACCGGCGGGGACCCGGCGCCGCTGACGACGGTCGACACCGCGATCGGTGAGGTGGGGCACCGGTGGCCGTCAGTGATTCCCGGGACGAGCCTCGTCCTGTTCACGGCGTGGTCCGGCGCGTTCCCGACGGCCAAGCTCGCGGCGGTGGATGTTCGGAGCGGCACGATCACCCGCCTGCCGGTCAGCGGATCCGCGCCGCGGTACGCGTCCACCGGACACATCGTCTACACGACCGACGACGGGTCGTTGCGCGCGGTGGCGTTCGACGCTGGACGAGTCACGGTGACCGGCAACCCCCTGCCTGTGCTCGAGGGGATCAACCTGAAGAGCACGGGGGCCGCCAACTTCGATGTGTCGCACGACGGGCGGCTGGTGTACATCTCGGGCGCCGCCACGTCGGACCGTTCGGTGACGTGGGTCGACCGCGGCGGAAAGGAGACGCCGACGAAGGCGCCGCTGCGGGGGTATTTCTACGCGCGCGTGTCCCCGAACGGCGCGCGCCTGACGCTCGACGTGCGCGACCAGGAGCTGGACATCTGGATCTGGGACACCCGCGGGACGCTGACGCGCCTCACCGCGAACACGGGAACCGACCAGTACGGGTTGTGGACGCCGAACGGACAACACGTCATCTTCCAGTCAACCCGGGGGCAGAAAGTCGGGATCTACTCGAGCCGGGCGGACGGCGTCGGCGACCCCGAGTTGATCGTCGAGCGAGGGAGCGCGTTTCCCAATGCCGTCTCGCCGGACGGCAAGACGCTGGTCTTTCGCGCCACGGGGAAGCGGAACGACTTGTTCTCCGTGCCGCTCCAGGGCGAGCACAAGGTGACGCCCCTGCTCGCCACTGAACACGACGAGCTCAACGCGGCGCTTTCGCCGGACGGCCGCTGGATGGCGTATCAATCGGATCTGTCCGGCGTCACGGAGATTTACGTAAGGCCGTTCCCGAATGTGGACGGCTCGCAGGTGCTGATTTCGACCGCCGGCGGCAGCGAGCCGGTCTGGGCGCCGAGCGGCCGCAACGAGGTGTTCTACGTGGCGCCGGGCAACAAGCTCATGTCGGTGTCGGTGACGGCGGCCGGGCGCGAGCTGGTGCCGGCGACACCGGTTGCGCTGTTCGACACGGCAAACTACTTCTTTGGCGGCGCGGGGCGAAACTACGACATCGCGCCTGACGGCCGGCGGTTCGTCATGATCAAGAGCGCGTCCACCGGAATGGCCTCCACGCCCATGACCTTCGTCCTCAACTGGTTCGAAGAACTGAAGCGCCTCAAGTAACGCCAGTGCCTCGCGCGCCGATCATCGTCACAGCCTGGCTCAGCCTCCTCCTGGTGCAGGGCGCGCGGCCGCCCGCCGCCGCGTTCGACGTCATGGAGAAGTCGATCGAAGACCTGCAGCGCGCCATGACGGCCGGCGAGGTGACGTCGCGGCAACTGGTCGAGATCTACCTGGCGCGCATCGAGGCCTACGACAAGCAGGGACCCGCCTTAAATGCCATCGCCGCGCTGAACCCGCGCGCCCGCGACGCCGCTGACGCGCTCGACGCCGAACGGGCCCGCCGCGGGGCGCGAGGCCCGCTGCACGGGATTCCGGTGCTGGTCAAAGACAACTACGAG
>JANOGJ010000608.1:0-2311 GCA_031405995.1 Acidobacteriota bacterium | reverse complement strand
GATTCAGCAGAAAATCCATCGCGGCGTCTTCGCGGTGATGGACGGCACGTTCGCGGGTGACGGCCCTGGACCGCGCTGCATGGTGCCGCACGTGAAGAACGTGATCCTGGCGAGCGCGGACCAGGTCGCGATCGACGCGGTCGCGGCCCAGTTGATGGGGCTCGATCCGATGTCCATCAAATACATTCGCCTCGCGCACGACCTGGGCCTCGGCTGCGGCGACCCGCGCGAGATCGAAATCGTCGGCGACCAGGCCGCCTCGAAGGAACACTGGCACTTCACCGGCCCGTTCAAGAAGATGACGTTCGCCGCGCGAATGCAGCATTTGATCTATTGGGGACCGCTGAAGAAACCAATCGAATGGTCGCTGAAGACGGTGCTCGCCCCCTGGGCGTACATCGCGAGCGTGCTCTACCACGACAGTTTCTGGTATCCGCTGCTGGCCAAACGCAAGATGACCGCGGTCATGGCCAGCGCCTGGGGGCGGTTGTTCCGCCACTGGGAACACGTCACACCCGACGCGCGCGGCTATCCCGTCATTCCGGAGGAGGGCGCCGAGATCCGGCGCACCGGTTGGCGGGCGCTCGGCCGCTCATTCGGGATTCTCGCCACGTGCATCAAGGAAGCGCCGGAGTTCGCGAGCCGGCGCCGGCACAAGGCGATGGAAAAGGGAGACTAGGGAATGGCCGATTTTACCGTGCGATCCGAAGGGGTCGATGTCGACGAGATCATGAAGCAGATCCGCACGCGCATCCGCGAGAAGCGCGGCGCCGACTACACCGAAGCCGACCTGCAGCACCTTGCCAAGGTCAAGATGGAGCAGTTTCTCGACCCGAGGAAGCTGCGCTCCGACCTCGTGGAGCAGTTCAAGCGCCAGCGGACGACGAGTCCCGCGCCCAAGTCGCAGGAGGGCGGCCCGCCCGCCGAAACCGGCGGCTTCATCAAGCGGCGCGTGCGCCGTTTCCTGCGCCGCGTGATCACGAGCGTCGTCAGCCCGCAGCAACTCGTGGACGTCATGGACGCCGAGTTCCGGCGGCGCGAAGAGCTGTACTACGAGATCCTGCACAACCTCGTGGTCGAGTTGTCGCGCCTGGGCATCGAGACGCACAACCTCAAGATGCGCGTCGAGTCGCTCTCGAGCCGCGTGGACTTCGACGAGCGGCGCGGGCGCGCGCTCGAGGGTGTGGTGCAGTACAGACAACAGCCGAGGACGCAGACTGCGACAGCTACGCCTGTTACGACAGGTACGCCTGTTACGACAGGTACGCCGGGTACGACAGGTACGCCGGGTACGAGCGGGCCGGTCACCACGTTCAGCATGGCCTCGCCTCCAGCGCCGGGCCCGATGGGCGCGCCAGCGCCTGGCGCAATGGGACCGGGCGGACGTCCCGAAGGTGATGGCCGGAAGCGCCGACGGCGCCGGCGGCGGCGTCGGCCTGGACAGACGCTCGGCGACAGGACACCGGGTACGTCAGGTACGCCAGGTACGTCAGGTACGCCAGGTACGGCAGGTACGCCAGGTACGCCAGGTACGCCGGGTACGGCAGGTACGGCGGCGGCCATGGCGTCCGACTTCGACAGCGGCGACGATCAGGATGGCGCCGACGACGGCCCCGACGACAATGGAGACGGAGCTTCTGAGCAGTGAAGCTTGCGGTCGTCGTTCAGCGCTACGGCCTGGAGGTGAGCGGCGGCGCCGAGCTCGAGGCGCGGTTCATCGCCGAGCGGCTGGCCAAGCACGCGACGGTGGAAGTCCTGACGACGTGCGCGCGGGACTACGTCGAATGGCGGAATGAGTTTCCGGCCGGCGTGGAACAAGTGCGCGGCGTCACCGTGCGCCGCTTCCCGGTGGCGCGTCCAAGGAACCTGACGGAATTCGGACGGCGTTCGACGCACGTCTTTGAAGACCGTCACTCGATCGCCGACGAGCTGCAGTGGCTGGCCAGCCAGGGCCCGGTCTGCCCTGCCCTCGTCCGGCACATTCGCCGGGTCCGCGCCGATTTTGATTTCTTCATGTTCGTCAGCTACCGGTATTTCCAGGCGTGGCACGGCGCCAGGGCCGCCGCGGACCGCGCGGTGCTGGTGCCGACGGCCGAGCGCGATCCGGTGATCGGCCTCGCGATCTTCGGTCCGGTGTTTCGCGGCGCCAGGGCCGTGTTCTACAACACGCCCGAGGAGCGCGCTCTCATTCAGAACGTCAGCGGCCGGTCCGGGCCGGGAGCCGTGGTGGGCGTTGGGTCGGACGTGCCTGAACGGCCGCAGCCGTGGCGCATCCGCAAGACGTTGAACCTCCGGCGCCCGTTCGCGATTT
>JANOGJ010000565.1:0-4997 GCA_031405995.1 Acidobacteriota bacterium | reverse complement strand
GACGCGCCTCGAGTTCCGGCACACCGGGTGGCCCAGTGACAACCGCCACTTCCGGGTGTCCTGCCACTGCTGGGCGATGTACCTCCGGATCCTGCGGCGGCACCTCGAACACGGCGAAGTCGTCGCGTACGAGGAGCGGCTGGACGCGTAGAATCAGGGCCGGTGCCTGCGCCAGTCCCTCGGCGTCTGACCCACTTCGGCTCCGGGTGGATGAGCGGCACGACCGGCGCCGCGTTGGGCCTCATCGGGCTCGGCGGCGTGCTGTGCTTCCACTTCCCCGCCTTGCTCACGACCGCCGACATCCGCGCGCTCTACCCGATTCCGTACCTGCGCGCCCTCCTCCACCTGGTGCTCGTCGGCGGGTTCGTGCTCGGCGCGATCAGCGTGTGCCTGCGGCCGAGCAAGGTGCTTGGACTGACGGCGATCGGCGCCACGCTCGCGGCCGCATTCCTCGGCGGCTCGCGGGTGCCCCTCGACGGCGAGCTTCGGGACGGGCCCTTCCTCGGCCTCGATTGGTTCCTGCTCAATCTGATGGCGTACTCGGCGGTGTTCATCCCCATCGAGCGCCTGTTTGCGCACCGGCCGGAGCAGCGCATCCTGAGAAAGGGCTGGCGAACGGACCTGGTCTACTTCTTCGTCAGCGCACTCTTCCTGCAGGTGCTGGCGATCCTCACCCTGCAGCCGGCGATGATCTTCTTCGACTGGGCCCGCCATCCGGCGGTCACCGCGTGGATCGGAAGCTTGCCCACGCTGGTGCAGTTCGCGGGCATCCTGCTCGTCGCCGACCTCACGCAGTACTGGGTGCACAGGCTCTTTCATGCCGTGCCCGCGCTCTGGCGCTTTCACGAGATCCACCACTCCGCCGAGACGATGGACTGGCTCGCGGGCTCCCGCCTGCACCTCGTGGACATCGTCCTCACGCGCGGCCTGACGTACGTCCCGATCTACGCGCTGGGGTTTGGCCAGCCGGCCTTCTACGCGTATCTCATCTTCGTCAGCGTCCAGGCGGTGTTCATCCATGCGAACGTGAAGTTCGAGCTGCGCTGGCTGGACTGGCTGCTGGCCACGCCGCAGTATCACCACTGGCATCACGCGGCGGAGCCGCAGGCGGTCGACAAGAATTTCGCGGTGCACCTCCCGGTGCTCGACCGGCTGTTCGGCACGCACTACATGCCGGGCCGCTGGCCGAAGGCGTATGGCGTCACGGCCGGCACGAAGGTGCCTGCCGGCTGGGTGCGGCAGTTCCTGCACGCGTTCAAACGGCGCTAGCGGAAGAACGCGAGCACGCCCGTCGTGAGCCACGGCCAGTAGGTGATGAGCAGGACGCCGATGAGCAAGATGAAGTACATCGGCAGCATCGCGCGCGCGAGTTCGAGGATGGGCTTGTTGAAGCGATACGACGCCACGAACAGGTTCTCCCCCACCGGCGGTGTCAGATAGCCCAGCTCCGAGTTGGCAATGAAGATGACGCCAAGGTGGACCGGGTCGATTCCGAAGTGCATCGCGATCGGCACGATGAGGGGCACGACGATGATCACGGCGGAGAAGATGTCCATGATTGCGCCGGCGACAATCAGGACGACGTTCAACCCGAGCAGAAACACCCACGGCGACTTCACGTTTTCCGTCGTCCAGGCGGCGAGCTGCTGCGGCAGATCCGCGAAGATCAAGGCGTCGGTAAAGCCCCGCGCGACCGACAGGATGATGAGGATGCCGCCGACGAGGGCGATCGACTTGGTCATCACCACCAGGAGATCGGCGAGACTCGTCACGCTCCGATGGATGAACCGCTGGACGATGAAGGCGAACAGCGCGGCGAGCGCGGACGACTGCACGGTCGTCGCGCCCAGGAGCAAGGACCCGAGGATCACGACGGGCAGAAGCAATTCCCACTTGGCGACCCAGATGGATGCCGCGGCCTCGCCGAACGCAAACCGCTGGCGTGGGCGCCCGGAGACGATGCCCTCGCGAACGCCCATCCCCATCAGCGCGCCGAGCATCAGCACGCCGGGCAGGAATCCGCCGATGAACAGGTCGGCGATCGGCACCTCGGCGACGATACCGTAGAGGATGAGCGGGAGCGACGGCGGGAACAGCAGGCCGAGCGAGCCGGCCGCCGTGAGCATACCGAGCGAGAACCTCTCGCGGTAGCCGTCGGCGAGGAGCGCCGGCAGCAGGAGCCCGCCGAGCGCGAGGATCGTCACGCCGGAGCCGCCGGTGAACAGCGTGAAGAAGGCGCAGAAGACCGCGGTCACGACGGCGGTGCCGCCCGGCATCCACCCGAAGAACGCGCGGAAGAACCGCAGCAGCCGCTCGGCCGATCGGCCCTCGGCCAGGAGGAACCCGGCGATGGTGAAGAGCGGGATGGCGGGCAGATCGCTCGACTTGAGCTGATCGAGGGCGCCAATGACGGCCTGAATCGGGTTGTCGCCGTTGGAGAAGTAGATGATCAGGGCGGCGCCGCCGAGCAGCGCGAAGATCGGCATGCCGAGCGCCGCCGCACCCACGAGCAGCAGCAGCCAGGGCCACGTCGACGCATCGAGGAACATGTCGGGCCGCGTCGCGAACCAGGCGCCGGCCGCGACGACCGCGGCCATCAGCAACCGGCCCTTCCACGCAGGCCAGGCCCTCCAGATGAGGCGAGCCGCGATCAGGCCAAACACGATCGGAAAGGCCAGGTAGAACCACCAGTACGGGATGCCGTACGCGATGACGCCGCCGTTTTCGACCTGGTTCCGCACGAGCCCGACGCCACCGACCAGGAGGATCGCCGAGACGAGGGCGCCCACGAGGGCGGCGGAGACCGCCGCGAGCGTGCGCCAGCGGCCTTCCGGGATGAGGGTGCCCGTCGCCAGCGCGAGGAGCTTGCCGTCGCGCGCGGCGATCGCGGCTCCAACGAGGCCCACGAGGAGGGTAAAGTGAGCAGCGAACGTCGCTTCGCCGTCGATTCCGGTGCTGAAAAGGCGGCGGAGGACGACCTCGGAGAGCGGCAGCAGGATGACGCCGAACACCGCGACCGTGGCGATGAACACCTCGGCTCGGGTCAGCGCGACCCGCGGCCACCGGGGCGCGTCGGCGGTCATTTCCTGGTCTTGCGGTACGCGTCGCGCTCGCGAAGCACCGCGTCGTACGCGTCGGCCGGGATGATGCTGCCCCGTTGCGTCGTGCCGAGCTTCTCAGCCGCCGCCCGGAATTGCGCGGCTGCCGGACCGTCGAGCTTGATGACCTGCAGGCCGCTCGCCTGCATCTCCTTGATGTGCGACGCATCGAGAGTCGGCGCCTGCGAGAACAGCTTCTGCTGTGTCTCCTTGGCGGCACCAAGCATGCTCGTCCGATCTTCGGGGGACACCTTCGCCCAGGCCGATTCAGTCATGACGACGCCGGCGACGAGCGGCGCGACGCGCACGTCGAGCATGTACTTCGCGTCCTTGTAAAACTGCATCGCCAGGGCCAGCGGTGCGACGGCCGGCGTGGCGTCAATCGCGCCGGTTGGCAGCTTCAACTGCTTCGGAATTTCGCCGATGGCGAGCGGCACCGGGTGAAAGCCGTTGGACGTGTACCAGCGCACGGTGTCGGGGCTCCCCTCACTCGTGAAGAGCTTCGCCTTCTGGAGGTCCGCCATCGTGCGAATGGGTTGCTTGGAAAACACCTGGACCCAGCCTCCGTGGCCCCAGAGTACGAGCTGGTAATGCTTGGCGGCCAGCCGCTGGGTCAACATCGGCGTCAACTTCTCCAACACGTGCGCAAACTCGGCATCCGACTCGAAGAAGAACGGGATTGCCAACGCGTTGAACGCCGGATCGATCTCGGCGAGGCCCACGACCGAGAGCGCACCCGCTTCGAGGCCGTCGGTGCCCATCCGCTGAATCACCGACGTCTCGCTGGGGTTGGGCGGCATGGAGCGGAACGCGACGCGCTTGGCGGTCGCCGCGGCCCATGCCTGCCCCATGCTCTTCAGGGCCGCGATCCACGGTGATGCCTCCGGCACAACAGACCCCATCCTGATCACCTGGGGGGCTTGTGCCGATACGGCCGCGGACGCAGCCAGAGCGAGCACGACGACCCATCGGACAGAAGCCTTGCGAAACATGTCAAATCCTCCACGTCACCGTAAGAAGGGCCTCGGTGCAAACAACTTGTCGATGCTTGCGAGCAGCACCTTGGCACGCCTCTGCGTAATTAAGACGACAAGCCGCTGGCTGGGGTTCTTATCGGGGTCCATCGCGATCGCTTCCTTTAGCAGCTTCTCGAATTCCGCGCGATCCTGCTTGGCCTTGACAACGCCCATAGCAAGCGCGACGTGCGGCCCAGGCGAACGGCCTTTCTGAATCTCCACGGCGCGCGCGAAATGTTTGCGCGCCCGCTCCTCTGAGCCGCCCAGCATCTCGCCCTGGCTTTCCACGGTGATCATCAGTTCATGGAGCGAGCCGTTGCCCCACGCGTCATCGAGCGCGAGCGCACGCTCGGCCAGCGTGCGGACCGTCGGCCAGTTGTTCAATAGCTCGGGATGATTCAGCCCTCCGGCGGAAATCGCCGCGCCGAGGGACGCCGCCGACCAGTACAAGAGCGGCACGTGCTTGCGCTCGGCGCGCCGCAGCGCGGTCTCGGGGTTGTCCTTCAACGCCGCGGACACGCCGCGGAACTTCACCTCGAGCCCACGCCAGCAATAATCCCGGCCGCGAATCGCCAGGCGCAGCGCGCGCTCGTTGATCACCTGCGACTCGTCGAAGTTGTCCCACTGCATCGCCTCGCCCTTGGGAGCGACAAACCCGAACGCGTACTGCGTGTACAGGCCGCAGGTGGCGGTGAGCAGCGGCTCGTGCTTCGGGATCTCCGCGAGGAGCGACTCGTACAGCGTGAGCGTGAACGGCATCGCGCCTTCGATGAGGTCGGGGTCGTCGTGGGAGGTGATCGTGTCGCCGGTCTCGGACTGGATATTGGGAATCTCGGTCATAAGTCGAACCGCCTATACGCGGCGGCGCAGCGCTGCAATAATC
>JANOGJ010000243.1:0-3765 GCA_031405995.1 Acidobacteriota bacterium | reverse complement strand
CGAGAATCTGCGCAAGTTTCTCGGTGACAACGTCGCCATCGAGACCGTGATCGATTTCGGCGACCTGCAACTGTTCGAGGGTGTGACCACCTATCCCGCCATCATCACGTTGCGCAAAGGCGAGGCCGGTGACGAGGCTCGGCCTGTCGGTGACGTACGGCATCGTGCAGGAGCACGGCGGCACGCTGCTCTGCGAGAGCGGCGTGGATCAGGGCACGCGGTTCAAATTGCTGCTGCCGCTCGCAGCCGCGCCCCCCGCCGAGAGCGTGGTGCACTGATGGCGACCACGCCGGCCACCGTCCTCGTCATCGACGACGAGGAGATCGTCCGCGAGGCGCTCGAGGCGCTGCTCGTCGTCGAGGGATACCGCGTGGTCTCGGCGGCGACCGCCGGACAGGGCATGGACGCGCTGGCCAACCGCTCGTTCGACGCCGTCCTCCTCGATCTCATGCTGCCGGATCGCAACGGGCTCGACGTGCTCGAAGACATTCGCCGGCTGGATGACGAACTGCCGGTCGTGATGATCACGGCATTCGGCACGATCGAAAGCGCCGTCGCGGCGACGAAGCAGGGCGCGTTCCACTATTTCCCCAAGCCCTTCAAGAACGACGAGGTGCTGGCGGTCCTGCGCAACGCGGTCGAGCGCCGGCGGCTCGTGCAGGAAAACCGCGAGTTGCGGGACCGGCTGCGGTCGGGCGGACACCGGTTCGACGAGATCATCGGCGGCAGCTCGACGATGAAGGCGGTCTACGACCTCATTTCACGCGCGGCGCCGAGCCGCGCCACCGTACTCATCGGGGGCGAGAGCGGCACGGGGAAGGAGCTGGTGGCCCGCGCGTTTCACCGGCACTCGGCCCGGTCCGACCGGGCCTTCATCACCGTGAATTCGGGCAACCTGCCGCACGACCTGCTCGAATCGAATCTGTTCGGGCACGTGAAGGGCGCCTTCACCGGCGCGGTCTTCCCGAAGAAGGGCCTGTTCGAGCTCGCCGACAAGGGCACGATCTTCTTCGACGAGATCGGCAACATCCCGCTCGACACACAGGCCAAGCTGCTGCGGGTGATCCAGGAGCGGGAGTTCATGCGCCTCGGCGGCGTCGACACGATCAAGGTGGACGTCCGGATCATCGCCGCCACGAACGTCAGCCTTCGGGAGCTGACCGACGAGGGCAAGTTCCGCGAGGATCTTTTCTATCGGCTGAATGTCATCGCCGTGGACTTGCCGTCGCTGCGCCAGCGGATGGAGGACATCCCGCTGCTCGTGCAGCACTTTCTCGACAAGTACAGCGAGGAGAGCCGGAAGGGCGGGCTCATTCTCACGCCCGCGGCGTTCGACCGGCTGATGACCTACCACTGGCCGGGCAACGTCCGCGAATTGGAGAACGTCATCGAGCGGGCGGTCGTGCTCTGCGGCGAGCGCGAGATCGGGCCGGATCTCATTCCCAATCATGTCTCGGCCAATCCGGTGCTGGCCGTGCCTGACGTCGTGATTCCCGCCGACGGCATTCACTTCCGCGACGTGATCATCGGGCACGAACGGCGGTATATCGAGGCGGCGCTCGAGGCCGCCGGCGGCGTGCAGAAGAAGGCCGCCGAGCTGCTGCACATCAAGCCGACCACGCTCAACGAGATGATCAAGCGCTACGACATTCGTCCGCGGCGGCGCAAAGGCAACGGTGACGCACCGGAAACGCCAGGAGAATCGGAGCTGTCGTAGGGCGGCTCGGGTTGTGAGCCGCCGCAAGTCGACCTACCTCGAACGATTCAGCGAAGCGTTTTGGTCAACTGGAGCCGCGGACAGCTTGAACGGGGCTATGAGGCGGCAGGGGCTGAGCTACGCAGGTTGGACGAGCAAGAACGTTGACTTGGCGCTAGGTGCGACGACTCGTGCCTGACTGGCGCACACGCCGACCTGGCGTGCGACGTCGTGAACCTCAAGATCAGCACGCTCGGCGGCCTGACGCGGGCTGCGTACGGTTCGCCCGGCGCTTCGTATGTCAGCGCACTGGGCATGAGCCAGCGGACCCCGGGGGTGAGTCAGCGGGCCAGGAAGAGCCAGCGAGCCTCGGGGTGGGTCAGCGGACCACCGGGTGAGTCAGCGGACCACGGGAATGAGCCAGCGAGCCACGGTGGCGAGCCGCTGGCTCACCCGCGGCCGCAACCGATGTGTCCGGCAAGCGGGTCGCAGCCTTGGGGATCACCGCCTGGGTCGTTGATTCCGTTGATTCCGCGGATCCCTTGGATTCCGGTGATCGCGCTGTTCCCGATGTTCCCGCTGACTGCGCTGTTCGCGGGGATCCCGCGTCTCGGCCGCGGGCCCGCGGAGCCGGTTGAACAGCCGGTCGTACTTCGCCAGCACCGTGCTCCACTTGTAGTGCTGGTTGATGTACGCCTTGCCGTTGCGCCCGAGGGCGGCGCGCAAATTGGCGTCGCGCATGAGCAGCTTCAGCCCCTCGATGAACTCCCACCGGTCCGCGTAGAACAGCCCGGCGTTGCTCTTGCGGCAGTGCTCTTCGAGCACCTCCGACCGCGCGCTGGCCAGCACCGGCGTGCCGACCGCGAACGCCTCGAGCGCGAGGAGCGACAGGCTCTCGTGCGGCGACGGCACGACGACCACCGTCGCGGCCTCGAGCGCATGGAGCCGTTCCTCGCCCGGCAGCATGCCCGCGAACCGCACATGCGGATCCTCCGGCAGCGGCATCATCTTCGCGCCCATCAGCATGAGCGTGGCGTCGCCGCCGTCCCTGATGTACGCCTGAAAGTACTCGAGCAGCTCCTCGCAGCCCTTCGCCGGGTCGATGCGTCCGCCGTAGAGGACGAACGGCTCGTGGATCCGGTGACGGCGACGGAAGGCGTTCGCCGGCCCGGCGAGGTGGGGCGGCAATGGCTCGACACCCTCGGGCGGCGCCGGTTTTTCCGCGCCTTCCGCGATCGCTTCGCCTTCGGGCAGGTCGACGCCGCAGCCGACGACGTCCTCGATGACGGGACGGAGGTCGAAGAGCGAGCCGACAAACCGCCGTTCGCTCTCGGTGCTCCACGCGATGCCGGCGACCTTCGTGAAGAGGTCGCGATACATGTCCAGCCGGATCGCGGACTCGTCGTGCGCCGTCGGGACCAGAAGCGTCTTGGCCGGCGCGACGCGCGCGCCGAGCACCGTCGGCGCGTACAAATAGGTGAAAAAGACCAGGACGTCGTAGTTGGCGTGGTGCCGCTCGAGGTAGTCGATGAGGCTGGGCGACCACGGCCCCTGCCGCTTCAGCCACTCCATCTCGTCCTGCGCGGTGTGCCGGTTGTGGAAGATCCACTCCGAGTACTTGAGGAACGCGTCGATGTCGCGCGTGTGCGACGTGGCGAAGCGGCGGACCGTCACGCCGCGAATGCGGTCGGTCCCCTCGGGGTACTCGTTCTTCCAGGTGATGTAGTCCTTCGCGCACGTGGTCAGCACGTCCACCTGATGGTGTTCGGCGGCGCGTTCGGCGACGAGCCGGCAGAGGTACTCCGCCCCGCCGATGATCTCGGTGCCGTACCGTTGGACGATGAAGGCGACTCTCACGCTCGTTCAGCTCCTGACGCTCTCGCCCCGGTCAGATCCCGGCGGGCGACAGCACGGTTTTGATGCGCGATGCCACGCGCGCGTGTTCGAAGTCCTGCACGCGCCGGCGCTCCCCGGCGAGCACCCCGGCTCGGAACGGCTCGTCGTAGACGAGCGCGCCCAGCAGTTCCGCCGCGTATTCGAGGTCCTTGGGCGCGAAGCCCACGCCCGCG
>JANOGJ010000211.1:0-2585 GCA_031405995.1 Acidobacteriota bacterium | reverse complement strand
GTGACGAGGGCGGCGAGCAGGAGCGCCGCAAGACCGAGGCGTCGACGGGGGCGCGCGACCCAGGTTGTCGTCATGCGAGGACCACCATATCAGGGCATTGACACGAGACCTTGCCTGTCCTACATTTACGTAGGACACATTATGCCGTTCAGCATCCGCCTGGACCCGGACACCGAAAAGAAGATCCGCCGGCTGGCGAAGGCCACCGCCCGATCGAAATCGGCCGTGGTGAGGGAGGCGATGGCGCAATACGACCCGGACGGCGCCGGCACCCCGAGCGCCGGCGGCGACTCCGCGTTCGATCGTCTGAAGCCCTTCGTCGGCGTCGTCCGAACCGGCGGCGCCGACTTCTCGCGCGACACCCACGCGAAGTACCGGGCGGCCGTCGCGCGGAAGCATCGTGACCGACGTCCTCGCTGACGCCGGCGCCCTCATCGCCCTGCTCGACGTGGACGACTCGGCGCACGAGCGGTGCGTCGAGGCTCTCCGCCACATTCGGGACCCGCTCGCGACCGTCTGGCCGGCCTTCACCGAGGCGATGCACCTCCTGGGCGGCACCAGCCGCGGACCGGAAGCCCTGTGCGACATGGTCGATGACGGCGTCCTGACGCTGGCGCCACTGGACGCGGCTGACGTCCCCCGCATCAAAGAACTGATGCGCAAGTACCGCGATCTGCCGATGGACTTCGCCGACGCCGCGCTCGTCCGCGTCGCGGAGCGCGATCGGCTGAGCCGGATTCTGACGTTCGACCGCCACTTCGAGACCTACGCCCTGCCGCGCCGGATGAAGTTCACGGTGTTGCCGGCGAGAGCGCGCTGATCGCTCGCCGCGGATCTACTGCAGATTGCGTTGCTGCATCGTCAGGCCTTTCACCGGCTGAGCCTGGCCGCGCGGAAGAGGCCGTCGGCGGATGCGAGCAGGGCCCAGCGCAGCCGGGGCGGGTAGTCAGGCGGCAGCGCGTCGATGAAAGCGCGCACCTCGGACGCCGTGGTGACGGCCTGGTAGCCGCCGAGCGTCGCGTCCGCCCAGCGTTTCGGGAAGAAGATGTCGCCGGTCCGCTGGATCTCGTGGAGCAGGTCGAGCGCCGGGCGAACGAGCTTCTTCGAGGCGGCGGCGCGCAGCGGATGGTGCAGGTACCGCGCGGCCTCGAGCACCCTCGCCTCGCGCCGGCGGCGCGCCGGATCTTTGAGGCCCTCAAAAAACTTCTCGCGGACCGCGGCGTCGGGCGAGAGCGCCGGCATGACGAAGGCGAAGCGGGCCTTGCGGTCGGGATTCTGGAAGCGTCCGAGCTGGGTGGCGAGCACGTCCTCGGCGTTCGGGACGCCGCGCACGGCGAGTTCGAGCGCGAGGTCGGCCTCGTCGGCCTCGGCGAGCGGCAGTCCCGGCACCTTGATCTTGCGGCTCCAGACCTGCTCGAGCCACGCGACGGCGGGCGCGGTCGTCGCGATGCCACGGAGCGCGTTGAACCACGAGGCCTTGGCTGACGTCGTCTTGGCGCGGTCGAGTCCGCCGCGGATGACCGCTTCGAGCTTCGGCGCGAGCGCCCCCCGATCGTCGGCGCCCGTGAACCGCCAGAACCCGGCGCGGGCGTACTCGAGCATCTGGCTGATCGTCAACTGATCGGTCTCGCGAGGCAGCGCGATCAGCAGCTGGTCCATGACGGTCGACGTCTGCACCCGGCTCTCGAGCATGGACTCCCACAGCGTCACCAGCGCCGCGCCGCGGGTGAGGGGATCCTTGATGTCGTGAAGCGATGTCGAGATGTACTTCAACGTCATCTCATCGAGGACGAAGTCGCCGTACCCGAGCCCGCCGCCCACCGGCAGGATCCATTTCGGGTTCGGCAGACCCGTCGCGCCGGCCACCTCGGTCACCGGAGCGCCGATCGTGACGTCGAACGCGCGGACGCCCGCCGAGGAGTCCGCGAGGACGCGCAGTTGCTCGGCCCACACGAGCGAGCGGCCGCGCGGATCTTCGAGCCGGAAGGTGAGTCGATCGACGTGCGCGTCGGAGACATCCACGTCGGTGTGAATCCGGGGGCGGCCGGGCTCGTCCACCCAGGCCTGGCTCCACGCGAGCAGGTCCACCGGCGTCCGCCCGTCAAGTTCGGCCACCAGATCGGGCCATGTCGCGTTGGCGAACGCATGGCGCTTCAGGTACGCGCGTAAGCCGTCGCGAAAGGCCTCGGCGCCCAGCACCAGCTCGAGCTGGCGCATGACGATGGGCGCCTTCTGATAAATGATGGCGCCGTACAGCGAGCCGGCCTCGTTCAGGTTGGCGAGGGGCTGCCGGATCGGATTCGCGCCGCCCGTGCGGTCCACCTCGTAGGCCGACGGGTAGTGCTGATAGAGGAAGCGCAGGTCGTGGTTCACGTCGGGAAACGACGGATTCACGATCTTGGCCGCCATGACGTTGGCGAAGACTTCCTTCATCCACACGTCGTTGAACCACTTCATCGTCACGAGGTCGCCGAACCACATGTGCGCCGTCTCGTGCGAGATCAGGCTGGCCCGCCCGAGCAGCTGCGTCTGCGTCGCGGATTCGTCGAGCAGGATGCCGCTGGCGTTGTAGTACACAGCGCCCG
>JANOGJ010000512.1:0-3405 GCA_031405995.1 Acidobacteriota bacterium | reverse complement strand
CCCCGGTCCAGGAGCGGCATGAGCTCCCGGTAGCGCCACATCGACGGCTCGCGGTCCGCGAGCGTGGACCGCGACCAGCGCCGCGCCGCCGCCAGGTCATACCGGGCGAGCAGGGGAGCGCCGCACGCGCAGAGATGGTGTGCTTGTCGCGGGTCGAGCGGGCCCGCGCCGCACGGGACCGAACACTCGAGATGGCTGAAGAAGGACGGCATCGAGACCACCGGGTGGTTACTTCCCCAGCAGCTCCTGGTCCTTCTTCTTCTGGATGTCGTCGATCATCGCCACGTGCTGGTCCGTGATCTTCTGCACATCGTCGAGCGCGCGCCGCTCGTCGTCTTCGGAGATCTTGTGGTCCTTGAGCAGCTTCTTCAGCCGATCGTTGGCGTCGCGCCGGACCTGCCGCATCGCGTTGCGGCTTTCCTCGGCGTATTTGTGCACCAGCCGCGACATTTCCTTGCGCCGTTCCTCGGTCAGCGACGGAATCGGAATCCGCAGGACCTTGCCGTCGGACGCCGGGTTGAGTCCAAGATTGCTCTTCTGGATCGCCCGCTCGATCGCGCCCAGCAGCGAGGGGTCGAACGGCGACGCCATGATGAGCGTCGGCTCGGGCACCGAGAGCGACGCCACCTGGTTGAGCGGCATCATCGCCCCGTACGCCTCGACCTGGACCGGGTCGAGTAAGGACACCGAGGCCCGGCCGCTCCGCAACCCCGACAGTTCCTTCCGCACGTGCTCGATCGCGCTGTCCATCCGCTTCTTGACTTCTAAGTTGAGGCCTTTGATGTCGTTGACGTCCATGGCGTTACGGTGCTCCCGGAGTGCGATGGGCGGTCGATCGCACGGCCGACACCACGGTGCCGACCGGCTCGCCCATGACGACCCGGCGCAGGTTGCCGGGCTGGCGCAGGTTGAAGACGATGATGGGCAGCTTGTTGTCCATGCAGAGCGTGACGGCGGTCGAGTCCATCACTTTCAGGCCACGCTCGAGGAACTCGAGATACGAAATCGCGTCGTACCGCGTCGCCGTCAAGTCGATCATGGGGTCGGCGGTGTAGATCCCGTCCACTTTGGTGCCCTTGAGGATGACCTCGGCCCGCATCTCCATCGCGCGAAGGGCGGCGGCCGTGTCGGTCGTGAAATAGGGATTGCCGGTGCCGGCGGCGAAGACCACGACGCGCCCCTTTTCGAGGTGCCGGATGGCGCGGCGCCGGATGAAGGGCTCGGCCACGGCGCGCATTTCGATCGCGGTCACGACACGCGTCAGGACGCCGAGTTGCTCGAGCGCGTCCTGCAGGGCCAGCGCGTTGATGACGGTGGCCAGCATCCCCATGTAATCGGCGGTGGACCGGTCCATGCCCTTGGCGCTGGCCGCGAGGCCCCGAAACAGGTTCCCGCCGCCGATCACGACCGCGGTCTGGACGCCGAGGTGCTGGATTTCGCCGATCTCTTTCGCGATCTGCGTGGCCGTGGGGGGGTCAATGCCGAAGGGCTGCTCGCCCATGAGGGCTTCGCCGGAGAGCTTCAGCAGGATCCGGGTGTAATGCGGCGGGGCGGACACTGCTGGAGATTATAGACGAGCCTACTGCGTCAGTTCGCCGACCTTAAAACGCACGAACCGCGCGATGCCGATGTTCTCGCCGAGCTTGGCGATGGCGGCCTGCACGAGCTGGTTGACCGTGGTTTTCGGGTCGCGAATCGAGGGCTGATCGACCAGGCACACCTGCTCATAGAAGCTCCCGAGCTTGCCCTCCACGATCTTGTCGATCACCTGCGGGGGCTTGCCCGAACCTTCCATTTGCGCGCGGTAGATCGCGCGCTCGCGGGCGAGGATGTCCGCCGGCACGTCTTCCCGCCTGACGTACTGCGGGTTCGAGGCGGCGACCTGGAGGGCCAGTTCCTTGAGCAGGTTCTGGAAGTCGTCGGTGCGCGCGACAAAGTCCGACTCGCAGTTGAGTTCGACCAGCACGGCGATCTTGCCGCCCATGTGGATATCGGAGCCGATGAGCCCCTCGCTCGTCGACCGGCCGGTCTTCTTGGCGGCGTGCGCGAGGCCCCGCTTGCGCAGGATAGTGGTGGCCTCCTCGAGGTCGCCATTGGCCTCCTGGAGCGCGGCCTTGCATTCCATCATGCCCGCGCCGGTGCGGTCGCGGAGCTTCTTTACGAGTTCTGCCGGAATCGGTGCGGACATTGGACTGCCTCGACGAACAACGGGTTCGCCGCCGAACGACGAGCCGTCAGGCGGTTGTGGGGGCGACGGCGGCCTGCGCGCGCGGCCGGGCTGCGGGTGTTTCGACGACGTTGGCCGCTTCGGCCAGACCGCGTCCGCTGAGAACGGCGTCGGCGATGCCGGCCGCAAACAACCGGATCGAGCGCAGCGCGTCGTCGTTGCCAGGAATCACGTAGTCGACTTCGTCGGGGTCGCAGTTCGTGTCTACGACGCCCACGACGGGCACCTTGAGCTTCCGGGCCTCGTCGACCGCGATCTGCTCGTGCCGCGTGTCGACGATGAAGACCGCGTCGGGCAGGCGGCTCATGCCGCGAATGCCGTCCAGGTTCTTCGCGAGTTTGCGGCGTTCCTTCTCGAGCCGGGCGATCTCCTTCTTCGAGAGCGTCTCGTACCGGCCGTCAGTCGTCATCGCCTCGAGGTCCCGGAGGCGCGCCAGACTGCGCTGGATGGTCGTGAAGTTCGTCAGCAGGCCGCCGAGCCAGCGCTGGTTCACGTAGAACATGCCGCACCGCTGGGCTTCCTCGGCGATGGCGTCCTGGGCCTGGCGCTTGGTGCCGACGAAGAGCAGGGTGCCGCCCCGGCTGGCGATGTTGGCTACGAAGTCTGCGGCCTCTTTGTAGAGCTTGGCGGTCCGGCCGAGGTCGATGATGTAGATGCCGTTGCGCTCGCCGAAGATGTACGGCTTCATCTTCGGGTTCCAGCGCTTGGTCTGGTGACCGAAGTGGACGCCTGCCTCGAGCAGGGACTTCATGGAAAGAACGGCCATGGTGTGACTTCCTTCTTTTGACGTGCGCACGAAGCGGGTCGCCCCGTTCTTCGTGCTGGCTCGTGCGCGTTTTCTCTCGCGACAAAGCCGGGTTGCAGCCTCCGCTCGCTTTCCCCGTCGCCAGCCGCCCACCGAAGTGGAACGTCGTGGACCCGAAGGGGAATCACTTCCGAGCGTGTGTATTTACTAAATTCCCTTCAGGGACAGCCCCTGAGGGAGCGGCGTGATTACCATCTTAGGCCCGGAATCGCAACCCTTTGCCCGGCGTCACCCTGTCCGGGTGATCGACCCCCGCGAGGTCGTGGACTGGCTGGTCCAGGTCGCTCCTGGCGCGTCCGGCCCCCAGCAGGTGATCGTCGGGTTGTGTGCCGGGCTCGTGAAGGCGGGCGTCCGACTCCACCGGATGGAGACG
>JANOGJ010000489.1:0-4886 GCA_031405995.1 Acidobacteriota bacterium | reverse complement strand
GTCGTCAGCCCGGGAAGCGTGATCAAGTTTATCATGGGCTCGGAGACGGAGACTGTCCACACGACGACCAGCTTGTTGTGGCCGCTCAAGCCGGATGACAGTAATGCCGTCAACATGCCTTTCGATCAGCCCAAGGCAATCCGAGGCGCGCAGTCGGTGACCCTCACGACACCTGGTCTCTATGTGTTCGTGTGCAAGGTGCACCCCTTCATGCTGGCCGCGGTGATCGTGGACGACCCGGCGACGACGGAGGGGCTCGTGCACGCGCTGCTCGAGCGACTCCTTCACCTTGTTCTCGAAGCCCGAGTAGGTGTGGATGATGTACCACTGCTTGGTCTTGTCGTCTGTCATGATCCGATCAGGCGCGACGCCCGGCTCGCCGGAACTCTGCGCGGTCATCCCCCGAACCTCGCGATCAGCCAGCTCACGAACTTCGACAGCCCGATATCCACCAGATAGAGGTAGATCCCGAACAACATCGACACCAGGATGACGACGACGGTCGTCGCCCAGACCTCGCGCCGGCTCGGCCACGTCACGCGCGCGAGCTCGCTCCGCACGTCGGTGAGGAAGCGCCGCGCCCGGCCGAACCAGCCGGCCACCTGCTCGGGGGACTCCTTAAGGTTTTCCAACATCTCGCGCTGCGTACTCCCCGCTTAAGAACTTCGAAGTTCAAAGTTCGAAGTTCAAAATCCGAACTTCGAAATTCATTTGGCAGGCCAGGAGGGACTCGAACCCCCAACTCCCGGTTTTGGAGACCGGTGCTCTACCAATTGAACTACTGGCCTAAGTTGCTACTTCGACTCCTTGTGCGCCGTGTGCTTCCGACACGACCGGCAGTACTTGTTGAACTCGAGCCGTTCCGAACTCTTCCGGCGGTTCTTCGTCGTGCTGTAATTCCGGCGCTTGCACTCGAGGCACGCCAGCGTCACGATCTCGCGCATTACTACTCCGTGATTTCCGTGATCGTGCCGGCGCCGACCGTGCGGCCGCCTTCACGAATGGCGAACCGGCTGCCCTTTTCGATCGCGACGGGCGACCCGAGCTCGGCCGAAATCGCGGTGTTGTCGCCCGGCATCACCATCTCGACGCCTTCCGGCAGGTTGAGCGCGCCGGTGACGTCCGTCGTCCGGATATAGAACTGCGGACGATAGCCGTTGAAGAAGGGCGTGTGGCGCCCACCCTCTTCCTTCGAGAGGATGTACACCTCGGCCTTGAACTTCGTGTGCGGCGTGATCGAACCGGGCTTGGCCAGCACCTGGCCGCGCTCGACTTCTTCCTTCTCGACGCCGCGCAGCAGCACGCCGACGTTGTCGCCGGCCACGCCCTCGTCGAGCAGCTTCCGGAACATCTCGACGCCGGTGACGATCTTCTTCTCGGTCGGCTTGAAGCCGATGATCTCGATTTCCTCGCCGACCTTCACCTTGCCGCGCTCGATGCGGCCGGTCACGACCGTGCCGCGGCCGGAGATCGAGAACACGTCCTCGATCGGCATCAGGAACGGCTTGTCGACCTCGCGCACCGGGAGCGGAATGTAGGCGTCGATCGCCTCCATCAGCTTCAGCACCGACGCGACGCCCTCCGGATCGCCCTGCAGCGCCTTGAGCGCCGACACGCGGACCACCGGGATATCGTCGCCCGGGAACTTGTAGCTCTTGAGCAGGTCGCGCACCTCGAGTTCGACGAGGTCGAGCAACTCGGGATCGTCCACCGCATCGACCTTGTTCAGGGCCACGACCATGTACGGCACGTTGACCTGATAGGCGAGCAGCACGTGCTCGCGCGTCTGCGGCATCGGACCGTCCACGGCGCTGACGACGAGAATCGCCCCGTCCATCTGGGCGGCGCCCGTGATCATGTTCTTGATGTAGTCGGCATGGCCCGGACAGTCCACATGCGCGTAGTGGCGCTTGGCCGTGCTGTACTCGACGTGGGCCGTCGCGATCGTCAGGATCTTGGTGTCGTCGCGGCGACCCTGCGACTCGGAGGCCTTGGCCACCTCGTCGTACGGCACGAACTTGGCCCAGCCCTTGTCGGCAGCCACTTTCGTGAGCGCCGCCGTCAGGGTCGTCTTGCCATGATCAATGTGGCCAATCGTGCCGACATTGACGTGGGGCTTGGAACGATCAAACTTCTCCTTCGCCATTTCGCTCGTCTCCGTTTAGTTACGTCGAACTTCCCCGTTGCCCTGTCTAAGCCCTGGAGCCGATGACCGGGATCGAACCGGTGACCTCGTCCTTACCAAGGACGCGCTCTGCCAACTGAGCTACATCGGCTCAATCAGTCCTCAGTCTTCGGTCTTCGGTCCTCAGTCTTCAGCCCTCACGCACCTGGAGCGGGAGACGGGGATCGAACCCGCGACCAACAGCTTGGAAGGCTGTGACTCTACCACTGAGTTACTCCCGCCCTGTCGACCCGCGTTGCGCCTTCTGGTGGCGAGGGGAGGATTCGAACCTCCGAAGCCCTGAGGCGACAGATTTACAGTCTGCTGCGTTTGACCGCTTCGCTACCTCGCCGTGTTGATGAACCTGGCCGAGCGACTGGGGATTCCCCGCGACCCGCGCGGGTGGAGCCTGGCCCGGAATTTGGAGCTGGCGAAGGGAATCGAACCCCCGACCTGCTGATTACAAATCAGCTGCTCTACCAGGCTGAGCTACGCCAGCCGAACAAATCGGAAATGGTAGCACGCCCTATGCCAATGGGCAACAGCCCGAACATGGGTACGAAGCCCTACTTGCGCCCCGGCGGCTTGGCCGCCCCGCCCGGACGCCTCTGCCGGACCGCTTCGAACAGCACCACACCCGCGGAAACCGAGACATTCAGGCTTGATACGGCCCCACTCATGGGAATCGCCACCAGACGGTCGCACGTCTCGCGAACCAGGCGCCTCAGCCCCGTCCCCTCGGCCCCCACGACGATGGCCGTCGGCATCGTGAGGTCTACCGCGTCGTACGACTCGGTGGCGGCGGCGTCCAGGCCGACGGTCCAGACGTCGAGGCCCTTCAATTCCTCGAGCGCCCGCGCGATGTTGACGACCGTCGCAATACGGACGTGGCTCACCGCCCCGGCCGAGGCGCGCGCCGTGGCCCCATCGAGCGGCGCGGCGTGACGCGCCTGGCGGACGACGCCCGTCGCCCCGGCGGCATCCACCGACCGGAGGATGGCGCCCACGTTCTGCGGATCCTCGATCCCGTCGAGCACGACCAGCAGCGACGGCCCCACAGCGCCTCGCACCAGCTCCTCGAGCGTGTAGGCGGCCACCGACTCCATGTCGGCAGCGACGCCCTGATGCACGCCGCCCCGCGAGAGCCGATCGAGCGCGCGGCGGTCGGCCGTCTCCGTGGGGATTCGCAACTCCTGGGCGCGCGCCACGAGCGCGTCCACCCGCGGCCCGGCGCCCCGCTCATGGATCAGCCGCGACACCCGCCGCGCCGCCAGGGCTTCGGAGACGGCGTTGACGCCGTAAATCAAAGGCATGACACGCGCTCCACCACGGCCGCGGCACGGTCGGCGCACGACCGGATAGGCGCGACACCGCTGCCCGGACCGAGCGCGGCGCCGCGGTCGATCGCCGGCACCGCCAGGTCGAGCTCCGGGCCCGAGTCGGCCGCCGTGAGCGCGACCCGGATCGGATGAAACAGGGCGCGGCCCTTGAGGCCCGTGGCCTCCCGGGCGCGCGTGGCCGCGGTCCGAAACGCCTCGCGATCGAGCGGGCCGGCACCGGCAATCGCCGCGCCGAACGCCGTGACCGCGCGGACGCCGTCCGGTTCCGCGCGCACCAGGTCGGCCGCGCGCGACGGGTCCCAGGCAAAGAGAAACGCCAGCCGCTCCGGCATCTCCTCGACCCGATCGACCGACCCCACGGTCATCGGCAGCAGCGACTCGACAAAGGCCCGCGAGGCGTCGCTCTCCGTCGTCACCTGGCCGGCGCGGACGAAATACGGCAGCGCGTCGTTCGCCAGACGCGACGGCGCCGCCTCCTTCATGTAGTGCCGGTTCATCCACGCGAGCTTGCCCGTGTCGAACACCGCCGCGCTGTGGCTGACCGCCGCCAGGTCGAACCGCCTCGCCATTTCCGCGACCGACACCAACTCCTCGTTCTCGCCGGGCGACCAGCCGAGCAACGCCAGGTAGTTCACGAGCGCTTCCGGCAGGTAGCCCCGCTCGCGGAACTCCATGACGCTCGTCGCGCCGTGCCGCTTCGAGAGCGGCGCGTGATCCGGTCCAAGCACCAGCGAGAGGTGCCCGAACGCCGGCGACGTCGCGCCAATCGCCTCGTACAGCAGAATCTGGCGCGGCGTATTCGAGATGTGATCTTCGCCGCGGATCACGTGCGTGATCGCCATCCGCGCGTCGTCGACGACGACGGCGAAGTTATACGCGGGCACGCCCGTCGATCGCACAATGACCGGATCGCCGATGACACGGGTGTTGAACGTGACATCGCCGCGGACGAGATCGTGGAAGGTGACCTCGCGGTCGGGCGGCACGGCAAAGCGAACGGCCGCGGCCTCGCCAGCGGCGACGCGCGCCACGGCGTCCGCCGGATCGATCGTCCGACAGCGCCCGCTGTACTTCGGAGGCAGCCCGGCCGCATGCGCCGCCCGGCGCTCGGCCTCGAGGGCCGCCGGCGCGCAGAAGCAGCGATACGCGCGGCCCTGCGACAGGAGATCGTCGGCGCCGGCCCGGTACAACTCGAGACGCTCGGACTGCCGGTAGGGGCCGTGCGTGCCGCCGGCATCGGGGCCTTCGTCCCAGTCGAGACCGAGCCAGCGCAAGTCATCGAGAATCGTCCGCTCGGACTCGCGCGTCGATCGCTCGGCGTCGGTTAAGAACTAATGTTGAAAGTTGTTTGGATTCGGATAGGCAAAGGGCATTTCAGCCCA